>NZ_JBHTRI010000002.1:76676-328253 GCF_042796085.1 Streptomyces sp. NPDC056452 | reverse complement strand
GTGGTCCGCGGGAACATCCGCTCCGCCGCGTCCGTGACCGCGACGTCCCGGGCCGCGAGGACGGGCAGCAGACCACCGCCGGGGGCGTCGCCGGGGTCACCCGGCGATCGGCGGCCGGCGGCGGCCGCCGCCGTGACGCGGGCGGGGGCGGGGGCGGGGCGGGGGGCCCGCCCCGGGGGCCGCCCCCACGCCCCGTCGGTGTTCACCGCAGTGGTCGGACTGGACGTCAGACCTCTTCGGTGCCACCGCTCTCCTCGTCGTCTGCCTTCTCTTCCTTCGCCGCCGCGGGCGTGGCGCCCGGCTGCGGCTCGGCCACGGCCACCCGCGCGGGGCGGATGGTGCGCTCCCCGATGCGGTACCCCGGCTGCAGGATCGCCACGCAGGTCGTCTCGGTGACGTCCGGCGCGTACGAGTGCATCAGGGCCTCGTGGATCGTCGGGTCGAAGGGCTCGCCCTCCTTGCCGAACTGGTGCAGGCCCAGCTTCGCGACGACCGTCTCCAGCGATTCGGCCACCGACTTGAAGCCGCCGACCAGCTCGCCGTGCTCCCGCGCGCGGCCGACGTCGTCCAGCACGGGCAGGAGCTCGGACAGAAGGCCCGCGACTGCGACCTCCTTGACCTGCACCCTGTCCCGCTCGACCCGCCGGCGGTAGTTCTGGTACTCGGCCTGGAGCCGCTGGAGGTCGGCCGTGCGCTCACTGAGCGCCGTACGGACCTGGTCCAGCTGCGCCGTGAGGGCCGCTGTCTGCTGTACGTCCCCGGCCGGGGCCGCCGCCTCCTCGGAGGAGGGGGTGGCGGCCTTCGGCTCGACGTCGTCGGAGTTGGCGCCGGAGGGGACGTCGGGCTTCTCGTCGAAGCCCGGAGTCTCCTCGGTCACGCCGCACCGCCCTTGTTGTCCTTCTCGTCGTCCACGATCTCGGCGTCGACGACATCGTCGTCGGCCTTGGCGCCGTCGTCACCCGGGGTGTCGGCGCCGGGCGTCGCACCTTCGGCCTGGGCGTTGGCGTACATCGCCTGGCCCAGCTTCTGGGAGACGGCCGCGACCTTCTCGGTGGCGGTACGGATCTCGGCGGTGTCCTCGCCCTTGAGCTTCTCCTTCAGCTCGGTGAGCGCGGTCTCCACCTCCGTCTTCACGTCACCGGGGACCTTGTCCTCGTTGTCCTTGAGGAACTTCTCCGTCTGGTAGACGAGCTGCTCGCCCTGGTTGCGCGACTCCGCGGCCTCGCGACGACGGTGGTCCTCGTCCGCGTACTGCTCGGCCTCTTCGCGCATCCGGTTGACCTCGTCCTTCGGCAGCGAGGAGCCACCGGTGACGGTCATCTTCTGCTCCTTGCCGGTGCCGAGGTCCTTGGCAGCGACGTGCATGATGCCGTTCGCGTCGATGTCGAACGCGACCTCGATCTGCGGGACGCCACGCGGGGCCGGCGGCAGACCGGTCAGCTCGAACATTCCGAGCTTCTTGTTGTACGCCGCGATCTCGCGCTCGCCCTGGTAGACCTGGATCTGCACGGACGGCTGGTTGTCCTCGGCCGTCGTGAAGATCTCGGAACGCTTGGTCGGGATCGTGGTGTTGCGCTCGATGAGCTTGGTCATGATCCCTCCCTTGGTCTCGATACCGAGGGACAGCGGGGTCACGTCGAGGAGCAGGACGTCCTTGACCTCACCCTTGAGGACACCGGCCTGGAGCGAGGCGCCGATGGCGACGACCTCGTCCGGGTTCACACCCTTGTTGGCGTCCTGACCGCCCGTGAGCTCCTTGACGAGCTCGGCGACGGCCGGCATACGGGTCGATCCACCGACGAGAACGACGTGGTCGATCTCGGAGAGCTGGATGCCCGCGTCCTTGATGACGTTGTGGAACGGGTTCTTGCAGCGGTCCAGGAGGTCCGCGGTGAGCTGCTGGAACTGCGAGCGCGTGAGCTTCTCGTCCAGGTGCAGCGGGCCTTCGGCCGAAGCGGTGATGTAGGGCAGGTTGATCGTGGTCTCGGTCGAGGACGAGAGCTCGATCTTCGCCTTCTCCGCGGCCTCGCGGAGACGCTGGAGAGCCATCTTGTCCTTGGACAGGTCCACACCGTGCCCGTTGGCGAACTGCTTCACCAGGTAGTCGACGACACGCTGGTCCCAGTCGTCACCACCGAGGTGGTTGTCACCGTTGGTGGCCTTCACCTCGACGACGCCGTCACCGATCTCCAGGAGCGACACGTCGAAGGTGCCGCCACCGAGGTCGAAGACGAGGATCGTCTGGTCGTCCTTGTCGAGCCCGTACGCCAGCGCGGCGGCCGTCGGCTCGTTGACGATGCGCAGGACGTTCAGGCCCGCGATCTCGCCGGCCTCCTTCGTCGCCTGGCGCTCGGAGTCGTTGAAGTACGCCGGGACGGTGATCACCGCGTCGGTGACCTTCTCGCCCAGGTACGCCTCGGCGTCGCGCTTCAGCTTCTGCAGGATGAAGGCGCTCATCTGCTGCGGGTTGAAGTTCTTGCCGTCGAGCTCGATCTTCCAGTCAGTGCCCATGTGGCGCTTGACCGAACGGATCGTCCTGTCGACGTTCGTGACTGCCTGGCGCTTGGCGACCTCGCCGACGAGCACCTCGCCGTTCTTCGCGAAGGCGACGACGGACGGCGTGGTCCTGGCGCCTTCGGCGTTGGTGATGACGGTGGGCTCGCCGCCTTCGAGAACGCTCACGACGGAGTTAGTCGTGCCCAGGTCGATGCCGACCGCACGTGCCATTTCGATTCCTCCAACTGACTACTTGAGTGGATCTGACTCAAGGATGCATGACACCCGCCCCCGAGTCAAAGGACCTGAGTCACCTGGACTCAACTAAGGTGCTCAGACCCATCACCACCTGGTCTTTTTATCTGATGCACACAAGAACGCGACCCTGCCGCCGAGCGCGACACCCGGCACTCTCGTCACGCCAAGCACCTCCGCCCCACCATCGCATCGTGGGATCGTTCTGTCACAAAATGCAGCGAGACGGTCATAACGGCACGTCACGGATTCCGGGCAGGTGCGATGCAGAACGCGAAGCAGACTGCGGTACGAAGAAGGACGACGCACCCTGCCGCAGCCGCGGCGGCCCGGGCGGCGGCCCGCGCGGCCCGGTTCACGGCGGCGCGACTGGCGGCCATGACCGCCAAGCGGAGCCTGGATCTGGTGCTCGGCTCGGTCCTGCTGGCCCTCGTCTCCCCGGCCCTCGCCCTCGGCGCACTCACCCTCGCGCTCCGGCCGGGCCGCCGCCCCGGAGGCGTACTGAGGCGCGACATCCGGACCGGCCTCGGCGGCCGGCCCTTCGAGCTGCGCTCCCTGCGCACCCGCAGACTCCGCCTCGACCTGCTGTCCCGGCTGCCGCACGTCGTACGCGGGGAGCTCTCCCTGGTCGGCCCGGCGCCCCTCGCACCCGGCGATCCGGCGGCCGGAGGACCGGGGGGCCGTACCTGGCGGCAGGAGCTGCGGCCGGGCCTGACCGGCCTGGCGCAGGTGCGCGCACGTTCCGGAATGCCCTGGGACGAACCCGCCCTCCTGGACGCGCACTACGCCGAGCATCATGGGACAGGACTCGACCTGGCGATCCTGGCTCAATCCGCACGCATCCAGCTGCGCACGGCACTCCACGGGCCCGCCCGGCGGAGGAAGGCTCACCTGAGCGACACAAATCACCGCCTGCCCCGCTACAGCACTGCGGAATAAGTGGATAGTGTCAGCACAGAATCATTAAGTTACCGCTTAGTATCCTACCCTCGCAGGCCCGAGGAGCCCCCAAAATGCAACTCGCCGCGATCATCGTGTCGCTGGTCATCACGGTGGTGGCCGTCGCACTCTTCGGCCGCGCCATCGCGCAGATCTACCGCTATGTGCGACTCGGTCAGCCCGTGCCCGCGGGCACCCGCACGGGTGATCCCACACAGCGCACCATCACGCTGGTCAAGGAGTTCCTCGGCCACACCCGCATGAACCGCTGGGGCATCGTCGGCTTCGCGCACTGGTTCGTGGCGGTGGGGTTCTTCTCGCTGCTGCTCACGATCGTCAACGCCTTCGGCCAGCTCTTCCAGGCCGACTGGCTGATCCCGTTCATCGGCGACTGGCTGCCGTACGAGATCTTCACCGAGTTCCTCGGTCTGATGACGGTCCTCGGCATCGTGACCCTGATCGTGATCCGGCAGCTGAGCAGGCCGGGCAACGCGGGCCGCAAGTCCCGCTTCACGGGCTCGAAGACCGGCCAGGCGTACTTCGTCGAGGCCGTCATCCTCATCGTCGGCCTCTGCATCATGACGCTGCGCGGCCTGGAGGGTGCCCAGCACCACGTGACCAGCTGGGAGCCCGGCTTCTTCGCCTCGTACCCGCTGGTCGCCGCCTTCGACGGGCTGAGCCTCGGCACGCTCCAATACATCACCTACGCCGTCGCGGCGCTCAAGATCGTCACGTCCTTCACCTGGATGATCACGGTCTCGCTCAACACCAACATGGGTGTCGCCTGGCACCGCTTCCTCGGCTTCCCGAACATCTGGTTCAAGCGGAACGCCGACGGCGCGGTCGCGCTCGGCGCGCTCCTGCCGATGACCTCGGGCGGCAAGGAGATCGACTTCGAGGACCCGGGCGAGGACGACGTCTTCGGTGTCTCCCAGGTCGAGCAGTTCTCCTGGAAGGGCATCCTCGACTTCTCCACGTGCACCGAGTGCGGTCGCTGCCAGTCGCAGTGCCCCGCCTGGAACACGGGCAAGCCACTCTCCCCGAAGCTCCTGATCATGTCCCTGCGCGACCACTCGCACGCCAAGGCCCCGTACCTGCTGGCCGGCGGCGGCAAGGACATGGAGGGCAACGAGAAGGCCACCGAGGAGCAGCTCAAGGACGTTCCCGCTGCCGCCCTCGCGGAGGCCGAGCGCCCCCTCATCGGCACCGCCGAGGAGAACGGCGTCATCGACCCGGACGTGCTCTGGTCCTGCACCACCTGCGGTGCGTGCGTGGAGCAGTGCCCGGTCGACATCGAGCACATCGACCACATCGTCGACATGCGCCGCTACCAGGTGATGATCGAGTCCGCGTTCCCGTCCGAGGCGGGCACGATGCTCAAGAACCTGGAGAAGAAGGGCAACCCCTGGGGGCTTGCCAAGAAGCAGCGCGTCGAGTGGACCAAGGAGGTCGACTTCGAGGTCCCGATCGTCGGCAAGGACGTCGAGGACCTCACCGAGGTCGACTACCTCTACTGGGTCGGCTGCGCCGGAGCCCTCGAGGACCGGGCCAAGAAGACCACGAAGGCCTTCGCGGAGCTCCTCCACATCGCGGGCGTCAAGTTCGCGATCATGGGCGGCGACGAGAAGTGCACCGGTGACTCGGCCCGCCGCCTCGGCAACGAGCCGCTGTTCCAGCAGCTCGGCCAGGAGAACGTCGCGATGCTGAACATGGCGTTCGGCGAGGACGACGAGGACGACTCGACGAAGAAGGCCAAGGCGACGAAGAAGATCGTCGCGACCTGCCCGCACTGCTTCAACACCATCGCGAACGAGTACCCGCAGCTCGGCGGCGAGTACGAGGTCATCCACCACACACAGCTGCTCCAGCACCTGGTGGACGAGGGCAAGTTGATCCCGGTCACGCCGGTCGAGGGCCTGATCACGTACCACGACCCCTGCTACCTGGGCCGTCACAACAAGATCTACACGCCCCCGCGCGAGATCATCGCGAAGGTCCCGGGTCTGCGGAACGAGGAGATGCACCGCCACAAGGAGCGCGGCTTCTGCTGCGGCGCCGGTGGTGCCCGGATGTGGATGGAGGAGCGGATCGGCAAGCGCATCAACAACGAGCGCGTCGACGAAGCCCTCTCCCTCAACCCGGACATCGTCTCCACGGCCTGCCCGTTCTGCCTCGTCATGCTGACCGACTCGGTCAACGGCAAGAAGAACGACGGCCAGGCGAAGGAGTCGATCCAGGTGGTCGACGTCTCGCAGCTCCTCCTGGAGTCGGTGAAGACGCCTGCGGACCCGGCGGGCGACACGGAGCCGGTGGACCAGCCGGAACCCGAGCCGGTGAAGTAACACACGCTGTCGCGCGGCGGAAGCGGCCGGACCTGCCTCGGGGGCAGGACCGGCCGCTTCCGCCGTTTCATGCATCATGTGGGTCGCACAGAACCCACAGAGACGTACGAGACGGATGAGGTGCCCCCGTGCGGATACGGATCGCAACGGCGAAGGCCGCGACGGCAGCACCGCTCGCGGCGGCCTGCTTCGGCCTGCTCCTGCTGACGGCCTGCTCGGGCCCCTCCGCGGCGCACGCACCCTCCTCGGCGTCCGCCGCCCCGACGGGCAAGAACGGCGACACCCCGCCCGAAGCCCTCGCCGGCCGGGCGGACACCCCGCGGCTGCCCGTCCCGCGCGGCAGCGGCAGCCGTACCGCCGACGACTTCAACGGGGACGGCCACCGGGACCTCGTCATCGACGACCTGGTGAAGGCACCCGAGGACAGCCACGGCGACGACGCCGGCATCGGCGTCGTCTACGGCTCCGCCGGCCGCCCCCTCGAACCCGGCACCCGCCAGCTGCTGAGCGCCCGCACCCACGCGGCGAAGTTCGGCGACACCCTGCCCGCGGCGTTCGACGCCCAGACGGCGTGCGACCTCGACGAGGACGGCTTCACCGACCTGATCGTGGCCACCGATCCCCCGTACGACGGCATCGGCCGCCCTCCCGTGCCGCTGCAGGTCCTCTTCGGCTCGCCCGGAGGCCTGACCGGCCGTGCCGTCACCCTCCGCATCCCGGACACGGCCAGATACGGCAACGAGTGGCCCGACCACCCCGTGTGCGGCGACTTCGACGGGGACGAGCACACCGACCTCGTCGTGACGGCGGGCGAGGGCCGGGTCAGCAACCTCCGCGGCCCCTTCACCCGCGCCGGTGCGCCGCGCCGCGCCGAGTCCCTCCCCGGCGGCGGACCGTACCTCTTCGCCCCCGTGCCGAAGGCCGACACGAACGGCGACGGCTACGACGACCTCGTCCACGCCGCCAAGCCCCACGCACCCGGCGAGGCGGCCAGGGGCACCCTGCTGCTCGGCACCCCGAACGGCCCGACCCGCCCCGGCGGCACGTATCGCTTCGAGGCCCCGCCGCACGGCATCCCGGCAGCGCCGGTCCGCGGCTCCGGTTCGGCCGCGCCCGCGGAGACGGCACTGCTCGGCTACGCGGACTTCGACGGCGACAAGAAGCGGGACACCGTGGTCCGTACGCACCGGGGCGAGGAGACGGACCTGATCGCCCTGTACCCGGCCACCGCTCCCGGCCGCCCCGGGATCAGCTTCTCCACGGCCCTCTTCCTGCGCTGAGCCCCTGCGGCAGGCCCCCCAGGGTTCCCCTAGGGGATGTCACAGGTAGGCCGCAATGGCACCCGTGTTCCCCTGGGCACCGCACCACGCCCGTACGGACCAGGTACGTTCGATAGGTGGCTGGATTCAGGATCGGACGCGGCCGGGACAACCGCACACCGCAACAACACCCGCAGCAGCAACAGCCGTACGGCACGCAGGCACCACCGCAGCCGTACGGCCGGCAGTCGTGGCCTCCGGCAGGCGGCAACGGCGCACCGTACGGCGGCCCTCAGGGCGCCCCGTACAACGGCGGGCACGGCGGCAACGGACACGGGCAGGGGGGCGGACACGTGCAGGGTGGCGGACACGGCGAACCCGAGTACTTCGGCGACCCGTACCACCAGCCACCCCAGCAGGACCCGTACGCCAACGCCCCGGGCCACACGCAGGCCTTCAGCATCAACGAGGACCCGTACGGCGACGGGAACACCTACCACGCCGGCCAGGCCCCCGCCCAGCCCTCAGGCCCGCGCCTGCACTGGAAGCAGCTGCTGAGCGGTGTCGTGATGCGGCCGGGCCCGACGTTCTGGCAGATGCGCGACTACCCGGTCTGGGGCCCCGCGATCGTCGTCACGTTCGTGTACGGCCTGCTCGCGCTCTTCGGCTTCGACCAGGCCCGCGACGAGGCGATCCACGCGGAGGTCTCCACGGCCGTCCCGTACGTCGTGATCACGGGCATCGGCTTCGTCCTCGGCGGCCTGGTCCTCGGCGCGGTCACCCACACCCTGGCCCGCCAGCTCGGCGGCACGGGCTCCTGGCAGCCGACCGTGGGCCTGTCCATGCTGATCATGTCGATCACGGACGCCCCCCGCCTCGTCTTCGCCCTGTTCCTGGGCGGCGAGAACTCCCTGGTGCAGATCGTCGGCTGGCTGACCTGGCTGGCCGCCGGAGCGCTGTTCACCTCCATGGTGAGCAAGTCGCACGACCTGCCGTGGCCGAAGGCGCTGGGAGCCTCCGCGATCCAGCTGATCGCCCTGCTGTCGATCATCAAGCTCGGCACGATCTGACCCGGACACCACGCGGAAGGGCCCCGGTGCTCAGCACCGGGGCCCTTCCCACGTCCGCCCGCGGGTCTACGAGTCGAGGACCTGCCCCGTGCGGCGCACGACGGGCTTCTCGACACTCCACGGGAAGTTGATCCACTGATCGGTCTTCTTCCACACGTACTCGCATTTCACGAGCGACTGCGGCTTCTCGTAGATGACCGCGCTGCGCACTTCGGCCACATGGTCGATACAGAAGTCGCGCACCAGCTTCAGCGTCTTGCCCGTGTCCGCGACATCGTCGGCGATGAGGACTTTCTTCCGCGTGAAATCAATGGCGTTCGGCACGGGCGCCAGCATGACGGGCATGTCCAGGGTCGTCCCGACCCCGGTGTAGAACTCCACGTTCACCAGGTGGATGTTCTTGCAGTCCAGCGCGTACGCCAGACCACCCGCGACAAAGACCCCGCCGCGCGCGATGCTCAGCACGACATCCGGCTCGTACCCGTCGTCGGCCACCGCCTGCGCCAGCTCACGCACGGCGAGCCCGAAAGCCTCGTACGTCAGATTCTCCCGCGCCTCATCAGCCATGCCGCATCACACCTGGGTCCGATGGAAATTCATGTACGACCGCGAGGCCGTCGGCCCCCGCTGCCCCTGGTAGCGCGACCCGTACCGCTCGGAACCGTAGGGGAACTCGGACGGCGAGGTCAGCCGGAACATGCACAGCTGCCCGATCTTCATCCCCGGCCAGAGCTTTATCGGCAGCGTCGCCAGATTCGACAGCTCCAGGGTCACGTGTCCCGAAAACCCGGGGTCGATGAAGCCGGCCGTCGAATGCGTCACCAGCCCGAGGCGCCCCAGGGAGCTCTTTCCCTCCAGCCGCGACGCGAGATCGTCGGGGAGCGAGATGACCTCGTACGTCGACGCCAGGACGAATTCGCCCGGGTGAAGGATGAACGCCTCGTCACCCTCCGGCTCGACCGTACGCGTCAGGTCCACCTGCTCGACCGCTGGATCGATATGCGGATAGCGGTGGTTCTCGAACACCCGGAAGTAGCGGTCCAGCCGCACATCGATGCTCGAGGGCTGCACCATCGAAGCGTCGAACGGATCAATGCGAACCCGCCCGGCATCGATCTCGGCCCGGAGGTCCTTATCTGAGAGAAGCACGCACCGAGGATACGCAGAACGCGCGGGCCCGCCCCAACCGGACCGCCCCGCGCGCCTGCACCACGACTCCCCGCCGCCGCTACCGCTCCCCGAGCACCACGGGAACGGCCTGCCTCAACCGGGCACAGCGCGGGCAGCGGATGAGCCGCCCGGGACCGATCCGGTCGGACCCGAGCTGCTGCATCGGGAACGACGAGGTAGCAAAAACGTGCCCTTCGGCACAGCGGACGACGGTGCGCTCCATCGACTCCATCAAGTCCCTTCCCCAACCAAGCCTTGGACGAGACCGCCACATTAGGGGATGAACAGGACGCCACTCCAGGCGGCACTCCGCCCACCCACGCTACGCCCCCAACTCCCGCCACCCACACCCGCGTCCCGTCGCCGAAACGCCGGAGGGACCCCGCGGCGAACACGCCGGGGGCCTGCGATGAGGTAGAGTGTGCGGCGATGCACTGCCGGTCATCGGCGCGCTTCGCGGGTGTAGTTTAATGGTAGAACATGAGCTTCCCAAGCTCAGAGCGCGAGTTCGATTCTCGTCACCCGCTCCATGCAAAAGCCCCAGGCCGGCGGCCGGGGGCTTCTTTGTTGTCTGGACCAGTTCAAGGACCTCGCACCAGATCCGCACCAGAAGGCCCCCGATCAGCCTTCTTACGAGCGGACCGCACGAGGTCGTCCAGACCATTCGCAACTTCCTGCTGTCGCTCAAGGTCCGAGTGCTGGTAGATCAACGCTGCCTTCTCCGACGATTGACGGAGTCCTGGAGCTGGAGGAGCGGAGCAAGGCGTCAGCCGCGAGACCTGGGAAGAGACCGGCATTCGGGTCGAGGTGGACGAGCTCACCGGGGTCTACAAGAACACAACGCGCGGCATCGTCGCCCTGGTGTTCCGGTGCAAGCCGTCAGGTGGGATTGAGCGAACATCCGCAGAGTCGACGGCAGTTGACTGGCTCACGCCCGAAGCGGTCCGCGAGCGGATGGCCGAGGTCTACGCGGTCCGCCTGCTCGACGCATTGGACGGAGCGGGTCCTCACGTCAGGAGCCACGACGGCCGACACCTCCTGGGCGAGTCGGCATAACCGGGAAGACCGAACTCCCGTGGGTCAGCCGGTCACGCTCGAGCAGTCGACCCAGGCGACGAGGTCGGTACTGAAGCCGGGATCATTCACGTGGACGACGCCGAACACGATGTGCTGTCCCTGGGACAGGGGCTTGAGACAGGCGATCGGGCTACTTTCGTGCCAGGTGCCGTTGGGGTCCTTCCACGGCACGGCGCCAAGTCCGAAGCTTTTTCCCGGCTGGCGACCGTCGAGGGCGACCCCGAACTTGTCTCCGTTGATCCCGACTGCTGAGACCGTGCCCTGGAACACCTGGGGGGTCGCAGTATCCGTCGGTAGCGTGTGGCCAATCCCGAATCCCACACCGGCGCCCACCAGGCCCACGGCTACCAGCAGCGCTGGCTTCGACTTGATCTTGCGTATTTCCATCCGCGCAACGTACGCCGATTCCGTCAGCACCGCACCGGGTCGGCATGACGGGCGTGTGCCTTCCTGAACTCGTTCACCTCAGTCACTTGGACGAGTTCCGCGCCAAGCGCGACTACACCGTGCAAGACGCCCCGCGGTAAGAGTTTCTCTACTTCATCAAGACCCGCGCACGGCGCGGGCGCGCGCCGCCTCTGCGGCGCGGCCTGCCTCCTGTCTGCGCCCCGGCTGGCCGCGCCCGGCGGCGCGCTCGTGCTGCGGGCTGAAGCAGGAAATCATCTGCGGGTTAGAGCATGCCTCCGGCGGGGGCGCTCAGACTCCGGGATGGGAGGGGCGCCGTTCGCGAGTGCCGGCGGATTCGTGGTGAGCGTTGTTGGCTCCCATCTCGACCACCTTCGACCCAGGCAGAGCCGAGCAGTCGCGGCCCAGGGCGTCAAGGTCGTTCGTACAGTGGCGCGCTCCACCTTGACGCCCTGAACCACGCCCGCTCCACGGTGTGTGGGCCGAAGGCGGACGGGATGGGAGCCGGGGAATGTGGTGGGCAGCGGGGCTGCCTGATTAGGACACAAATGGGCGAGGCGGGTGCACGCTCACGATCGGATGCGACGCCACCAGGCACTACGGTCTCGTGCTTGCTTCAGTTGGCCAAGCAATGACGAGAAGGTTGCCGGCTGAGGAAGCCACTCCCTTTCCCAGTCCCACTGAAGATCAATGTAGGGCTCCACAACGGCCAGAGCATCGCGCATCTCGACAACGGCAGCTCTGAACTCTGTGAAGCCATCAAGAGGCACCTGTGCGCGTGCTGCATGCGCCTGAGCCAGGTGCTCATCGGTCAGCTCTGGCCAGCGCTCATGTGGTTCCGTTCCCACGTCCACTGGTAGCAACTGGTCTCTTGCAACGCCCCGCAGGTAGTTACGCCGCAGGTTGGCCTTTCGAGTGGCCACAATGGCACGGTCCAACGCGTCACGCCGAGCCGCAACCCAAGCCTGCCGGCGCGCCGCCCATGGGCTCACCATTGCACCAATGATCACGCCAACCAACGCAAATGTAGCGGTCACCCATATACCCACCGAGGCTCCTTCGTTAGACCGTGTTGGTAGCGAGTCTGAAGCACGGCACAGACAGGCGTGCCCTGGGTGCACGCGGATACAGACCGACTTCATCAGTTTGGGGGTCTGCGACGCTTCAGAGAAATGAGTGTGCTGACCTGCGGCGATAGCTTTTTCCGCGCTTCCGAATGTTCCCATTGAGTGGTCCGTCGTTCCCTGCGCTATCTAGCGTGGGGCCAGCACGTCTAGTCGATCAGGCCCCTCTCCAGCAGAGTATTTCGGAGCCGGCGATACTCAGGCGACTCCGTCAGGGACTCCGCCGAAAGCAGGGAGGACCTGGCATAGTTCGCCACTTCTCTGCGGTCCCACTCCTCTTCGAGCCCTCTAACGAGTGCGTCAAGTATTGCCAATGTCTCCGCGCTTTGAGCCTGCATGGATGCCCTCTCGGCCACAGACTGCGGCAAGTCGACTTTCCCCCGACTAGCTTGCAGCGTAATCAGCATGACAGGGTTCCAGTCACTATCTGAGATTGCTGACACTTCCGCCATCCAGCCGAACCCAAAAAGATCGCGCGGATACTTATCTATCGCCAGTCTCCAGAAATCCACGGCTACCGTTACATGATCAGCCACATCATTCTGATCCCTCAGAATCAATCCTAGAGTTTTCCCCGCCTCGGAAATCATGGACTCATCTTCCGCCAGGAAGTTCAGCGTCTCTGTGGGCGAGTATCCTTGCACTTTCCAAAGCATGGCAACCATGTAGTGAACCAAGGAGTTCTTCGCTCCTCGCCGAACGGAATCTCTTACGAGGACTCGATACTTTTCGAGAATCCACGGATAAGGCTGCCCCCACTGCAGAGCAAGATCGATAGACGTCTGTCCCAGAGTTGATGGAGCTTCGCTTCCGAACAGCCACGGCTCAATTGCCTCCAGCCATTCAGGTGCCACGTAGGAGATGAATCTAGCCCTCGGTGCAATGATGGCCCGCGCTTCCGCTCCTTCGCGATCGGGAAGCGCTAGTAGCGTTTCGATGATGCGCAAACCATCGTCGCGAACAATGCCCTTCTCGCGTTCCATTGATATGACGGAGAAAATTGCCTCCAATGCTCGCGTGAAAGGCCTATTGATCGCCGTTTCTAGATAGTCTTCTTGGTTCGAGATAATTCCAGAAGGTTCTGTCGTGTCCTCGACTTCCCCTCTTAGAACCGACCATACGTAGTCCTCCCTGCTGGCGAAGCCCAGGCCTGCTTGCGCGAGCGCTTTAACCAGCGATATCCCTGCGTACTCCGTCGGTCGCCATGTGGGGTCGTAGTCGAAGTCATCGTCTCCCAAGGTAGTTACTGGCCACGGATGAGTGCGCGTTAGTTCGATCAGGTCAACTATGCCGCCGACAGATTCGCCGTCAATATCGGAAATTCCGCTAGTGAGCCCCTGCAGATAATGCGCAATGTAAGTAGGATGCCGAAGCTGACTGGCGATTATTACCGGATCTTTTGACCACTCTCCCGCGTTGGATGAGACGACCGACTCTAGAGCCCTGCCAAGCTCACGCGCACTCACGAGGAAGTCCGCATCCACGGGAGACCAGACGGCGATCCACTGTGCGGCACGTTGCGGTGACATAGCGGAGAGATCTTCGTTACTTATTGGGCTTCTACCGAATCCGACAACGGATCGAATTGGTTCGAACTTTCTTGTCGGCGGCCCGTATGCACCGGCAATTATCGCTATCGTCGTCGACCAGGATTCGCTCACTTGGTTGGGCAGAAACGCACTCCAATGGTACGCCCGAACCCATTCTTTCCTAAGGCCGTTCCCAGCAAGGGAAGTTCCGAGCTCTTGAATATCGGGCGGGACACCCATAGAGAGCTTCCATGCGCACACATAAGAATCATCCGAAATCTCGGAAACTACTCGATGAATCAGCACTTCATCGTCTGCAAGGGGTTCTCGCGTCGCGATAGCCAAGGTCAACTCTTGCATAATTACTTCGGGGTCGACATCTCGCGAGTTGGACAGGATCCATGACCTGGATCTCTCTTGCAAGATAGCCGGAAGGGGGCTTGTGTTCGAGATCAGCTCGTTGTAATCGATAAAATCAATCAACTCCTTAAGGCAACTAACTAGGCCACCCAAAAGGTCCGTGAGGATCCCTCTGCCGTGCCCATCCTCCAAATATTCCCCCAAAGATGTATTCCGCATCAGGAAGATCACCGAATCGAGCTCTTCTTTCGGGGTGTCCGAAATTCTATACGCCAGGATCTTTAGTCTTTTCAGCCCGTTCTCTTCGTTCACCCCTGAGACATAGGCTTCCATGAATTTTTTTACGTAGGACGCCGTGTGCGACCAGTTCGAGTGGTTCAAGACAATATTGGCCACGCTTTCGACGAATTCATCCGACGCCGCACCCGTTTCCACTGCACTAATGGCAAAACTGGAGATGGCTGGTGAGCGTGGGTACTTCTTGAGACTAAATTTCAGGATTGCATGGCCATGCTCGGCAATATCCAGTGCTGCACGTGCGGGATACCACGCAGCTGCCTCATTGTGAATGAATTTTCTTGCTAGTTTTTCAAGGATCTCGGCAAGTTGTGCTGGGTGACTCACCTTGAGCTTGTCGACCGCAGCGAAAACGGGCCAGCCATGACGGCCAGTGGGGGGATCCAGCAGCTCTGTCTCCACCAGGAGGTGGAGCCATGCTGGGGATTCGAGCTGTCCCATAAATCGCCGAAGATGGTGCGGGCTCATCACGATCTGCTTGAGGGTCTCCAAGTCCTCAACCTTTGGATTCTCCAGCTCCGCCAATTCATCGAGTTCCGCCAAGCGAATTTCGGGGGGTGTAAAAAGCTGACGAAGGATTGCCACACAGTCGCGCCAAATTTCCCTTGCCGCCGTTATTGTCAGGCCACTGTGCAGCCCCCTGTCGAGGCGACTCAGGAGTTTTTGGTAGGTCGAAATTGGAGCTATATCGCCAGCAGAAAGGGGTTGCGTCCCAGTGCGATCGACGATCACAGCGATCAATCGTCGCTGGTGCACGGCTTCCTGCTTGTGGAATGTGTCCAGGGTGTCAATTTTACTCAGAAGTTGCTGACGAGAACTCTCCCTGTCCTCGTCAGTCAACTCGGCAGCTGCCAGCAAAAGATTTTTGGCTTCGACAACTTCACGCGACAGAACTTTCCACTCGCCACCACTACCAGCCTCACTTCGAGAGGACGGAATGGCTTTCATTGCTTCTCTAAGCGCATAGGCAATGAGAGATCCGTGCTCGGGAAGAGAGTTATCCTCCAGGGAAATCAGAGCCCGAGTAGACCGTAGAAAGCTTGCCGCTCGCCTGCCCTCGTCGTTCAGCTCATCTATGAGGTGGTTGAGCAACGCCTGCTCAAGCTCAGGTATGTCCATGTTTCCTTTTAGCACACGGCGGCAATCTCTGGTGCCGGAACTCGAACTCTGCAGATTCTCACGCTGAAGGCCGGCCGAGCGGCTTTGGTCTAATGTTGCTGCCCTGGGACAGCCGAGACGACTGTCAGTACGACGGCGAGGGTTGCCCTGTCCCGACCTCCTGGACCTGGCCTTGCCAAACGCCGATCATCCGAACCACCGTGAACAGTGGCGGCCGCACCAGATGCGCACCAGGCAGGCCAGGGATCAACGGCCAACCACGGCCACGGCGGTACGCGTCTTCCCATCCCGATCCCGGCTGTTTCTGCAGTTCAACAGGCATTACAGAGCGAAGCCACTCGTGATTCCCAAGCTCAGAGCGCGAGTTCGATTCTCGTCACCCGCTCCATGCAAAAGCCCCAGGCCAGTGGCCAGGGGCTTCTTTGTTGTCTGGACCGGTTCGAGCGTCCCGTGCCAGATGCCTGGTCATCCGACTTTTCGCGCCGAGCCCGTACGAGGCGGTCGAGGCCGACCGCCACCTCACACGGCCGCTCCAGGTCCGAGTGCTGCCGCAGCCGTCATCGTGTACACGATCGGGCTCGGCGGGCACGAACCGTCCTGCTTCCCGCTGGGCTTCGATTGCCTGCTGGAGGACGGTCGCGTCGTCGCGGCCAGCGGACTCTACGGCTTGCCAAACGCGCGCCTCACCGGTTGACGGCGACGGCTCAGGCTCCGCCCGCATCCCCGCGCCCGAAACAACGTGCCCCTTGAGCGGGGGCGGCGCAACCCGACCCCGTTCTTCGGAACGGATGTTGCTGAGACAGAACCCGGACATGCGCAGGATCATTTCAAGTCGACTCGGCCCTAGTGTCATCGGTGCAAGCAGGAAGCACCGCAACCAAGCCGCTGGAGATCATGATGCGTTCGCTCCTCGCCACCCGTTCCGCCCGTCTCGCCCTCGCCGCTGCAGCCGTGACGGCCCTCGCCGCCACCTCCACCGCCTGTAGCCCCGACGACGTCGCGGACACCAGCAGCTCCTCGGCTCCCTCCGCCGCCGGCGGCGAAAGCGACAGCCCCTCCGCCAGCGGCTCCGGTTCCAGCGGCTCCACCTCCACCCCCAGCGACTCCAATGACAAGGCCGCCGGCTCCGGCGACGGCGACAAGAGTGGCTACGGGCAGTCCTGCGGCACCAACGACCTGGACTTCACGCTCACCTCGGAGACCCAGGCCGGCGGCTATTACCTCGTCACCGCCAAGGCCAAGTCCGGCATCACCTGCTACCTGGACGTCAACACCCCCAGCGTGTCCTTCGGCTCCGGCGCCGACGGCCTCGCCTCCCCTGTCGGACAGGGCGGCGCAGACCCCATCAAGCTCACCGGCTCCGCCGTCGCATACACCGGGATCAGTCCCAAGACCACCAACAGCGATGGCGGCAAGGAATTCGAGAACGTCATCATCGCCACCACCAACGACGATCCCGACCCCGCCGAACTCAAGCTCCCCGACACCGCCACCGTCGACAAGCCCATCGTCACCAACTGGGCCACCAACCGCGCCGAGGCCGTCCCCGCCATCGTCTGACGAACCGGACCGACACCTCCGACGTCGCGCTCTACGGCATGCACAGCCGTGCCACAACGTGCCAGCAGGGGCGGTAAACAGCAGTCACCAAGGGGCTCATGAAGTGGCCACGAGGGCGCCATCTCGCGCCAGATGCGCACCAGTCGACACAGCGAACTGCGGTCAACAGCGGCGACCGCAACAGTCTCCCCGATTAGTCCAACGGGCATCGCTGCTGGTCAGCTGGTGAGCTGGTGAGCTGGCATAACGTTGCCTGTGATTCCAAGCTCAGAGCGCGAGTTCGATTCTCGTCACCCGCTCCATGAAAAGCCCCAGGCAGGCGGCCGGGGGCTTCTTTGTTGTCTGGACCAGTTCAAGAGCCCCGTGCCATATCCGGCCAGATGCCTGGTCGTCAGCGGCTTCGCGCCGAGCCCGTACGACCTGGCCGAGGGCGGCGCCGGAGCCGGATGACTTCTGTGTCGACTTCCCCGTCGACGTGCTTTGGCGCGACGGCCTGCTCGTGTGGGTTGATCTCGTCGACCCGGTACGCAACATCGTCGACTACTGCTTGGGCGGCCAGTTCGACCGCACGGGCCTCCGGTGCGGGACCCTGAACCCGCACAACCCGGGGGATCATCTGGACTGCCACTTCACGCGCCGGGGCGACATGGGTTCACTCAGCGCCCTTGCCGACGAGTTCGTCGATTGGATCACCCGTGAGACCGAGCCTTGGCGGAGGAGTCATCCAGTGCTCCCAGAGTCGGCCTGATCGTGCCGTCACCATGCTGAGCTGGGCAGGCGTGCCCTCCAGATCTCCAATCTGGCTGACATCCCACCCCGCGTGCACAGGGGCCTGACAGGCGCCCGGGGATCGAACCCCTAAAGCGGTGGCTTCCTGGCAACCAGCGGCCGCGGCCAGCTAACGCAGGCCACGAGTGCGCTGCCGTCCTCGGTGAGGAACAGCAGGGTGAACCGTGTCCGATTTTCAGGATCGATCAGCGCTGTGCGCACGGGCCGGCCGTGCTCTCTGATGAGCTGCACTGCTCGTTCCAGCCCAGGAGGTTCGAATCCGCGCATCCGCATACGCTGAAGTCGGCGACTGAAGACTCCGGCATGCGCACCAGTGGGTTGTACTCGCTCTTCCACCGAGTAGGGGGCGCCGCTGCGGAGGGCGGCCAGAGCTGTCACGGACGCCTCGTCATCACCGGCCAACAGCGATTCCAGCTCATGCCGGTCCATGGGCACCCCGTTTGGATCGTGCGGTACAGCAGCCAGGTACCGCAACCTTAGTAACCCTCCCGCACGGTAGCGTCCCTCCGAGCCCGCTCAGCGGCCGGTATGCCCCCGCTGGCCGATCCCGCCGGAGCTACGGATCAGGAGGTCAGGTCAGTCCGGGACGCGCGTGCCACTCACGTGCCAGACAAGGCGGTCAGCAGCGGTCAACGACGGGTGCTGCGAGGTGCCTCAGGGATCACTCTGGCGCTCGTTTGCGCCGGCCAGAGACCCGAGCATGTCTGAAAGAGATCGGTGATTCACAAGCTCAGAGCGCGAGTTCGATTCTCGTCACCCGCTCCATGCAAAAGCCCCAGGCCGGCGGCCGGGGGCTTCCTTGTTGTCCCCGACCGGAATGCGGATGCCGTCACGGCGGCCTACTCGGCCTGGTCGCACATCGTGACAACGTCCCGCGTAGGGCGGGGCCCGCACACGGCGAGGCCGGACCGTCGCCGGCCGGCCGTTCCGCGCAGACCGTCCGGCCCCTCCTCACCGCTGCGGCACCGCCGTGAGGAAGTCCAGGACGAGGGGGCTTGCGACGGTACGGAACTCCTCGAAATAGGCATGGCGCGCTCCGGGAATCATGTGCAGGTGGGCGCCGGGGATGCGGTTCGCGAGCAGAGGGGCGTTGGCCGCGGGATTGAGCATGTCGTCGCCGCCGTGCACGACCAGAGTGGGTGCGCTGACGCCGGGCAGAAGCTGCCAGGCGTCGTGCTGGTTGCTGGCCGCCAGGTGGCGGCGCTGGGCGTGGGCCGGCATGTCCGGGTCGCCGAGTGTCCGGTAGGGGCCCGTGTGGGTCGCCAGCCATGTCGGGGTGTACATCAGCTCAAGAAGTGCCTGCCGCGCCGCGCCCGGTTGTCGCTGTACCAGCGACCTGCGCACGTCGTTGTCGCGTTCGACGCCGTGCAGTCCACCGGGTGACGTGCAGCCGAGAACCAGGGCGCGCACCCGGTGCGGATGGCGGGCCGCGAGCTGCTGGGCCACGCGTCCGCCCATGGACGTGCCGTAGACGTCGGCCCGGTCGGCACCGATGTCGTCGAGCACCGCGATCACATCCTGAGCGAAGAGCTCGGTGCTGTACGGCTCGTCGGGTTTGTCGCTCTCCCCCGTACCGCGGTAATCGAGGGTGAGGGTGCTGCGGGCCGCGTGGAAGTCCTCACGTACCCCGTCCCACCAATGGTGGTTGTTCGCCTGTCCTGCCAGCAGGACAAGCGGGGCCCCCTCGCCCCGGACCTGATAGGCGATTCGGACCCCGTCAGGCCTCGTCGTGTACGGCATTCGGCTTTCCCTCCTCGTAGGCAGGGGGTGAAGTGCTCGATTCTGTTGTACGGCCTCGGCATCGGAGGGCCGCACCCCGCTCCCCCACGAGGGCGAGGCTGTCGGCCCCTGCAGCGCCAGTCCGTCGTGGACGTTCCTGTCTGCTACGTCTGGAAGGCCAATCGGCCGCGCTGGGAACAGCAGGACCGGCCGACGCGGTTGCATCCCAGGGACCGGCGCGTACTGGCGGGGAACACGGAGACCACACGGTCGCGCGCCCCACCGGGTCCCGGACCCGGGATCGCAGTACGCCCGCCGCGCACGCGGACCAAGACGTAGTTCTGCAGGAGGACTGTTTCTCATGACTGACCGGCCCTTGACGCTCATGGCGGTACACGCCCACCCCGACGACGAGGCCACCGGAACCGGAGGGGTCCTCGCACGGTATGCGGCGGAAGGCATCCGCACCGTTCTCGTCACGTGTACCGACGGCGGTTGCGGTGACGGACCGGGGGGCGCCAAGCCCGGCGATCCCGGGCACGATCCGGCGGCCGTCGCCTTGATGCGCCGTCAAGAACTCGAGGCGAGCTGTGACGTGCTGAAGGTCAGCGATCTGGAGATGCTGGACTACGCCGATTCCGGGATGGCGGGCTGGCCGAGCAACGACGCTCCGGGTTCCTTCTGGCAGACCCCCGTGGAGGAAGGCGCCGCCCGGCTGGCGGAACTCATGCGGCACTACCGGCCCGATGTGGTCGTCACCTACGACGAGAACGGCTTCTACGGCCACCCCGACCACATCCAGGCGCACCGCATCACGATGGCGGCGCTGGAGATGACCGCGCTGACACCGAAGGTGTACTGGACGACGATGCCCCGCTCGATGATGCAGCGGTTCGGGGAGACCATGCGCGAGTTCCATGAGGACATGCCGGAGCCGGATCCTGCCGAGGCCGCCGCGATGGCCGAGATCGGCCTCCCCGACGACGAGATCACCACCTGGGTGGACACCACCGCATTCAGCGGTCAGAAGTTCGATGCGCTGGCCGCGCACGCCAGTCAGGGCGAGAACATCTTCTTCCTCAAGATGGGCAAGGAGAGGTTCGGCGAGTTGATGGGCATGGAGACCTTCGTACGCGTCAAGGACGCCACCGGAGCGGCCGTACCCGAGAGCGATCTCTTCGCCGGACTGCACTGATCCGCCCGCCGGTCCGTAGTCGGCTCCGGAGCAGCCTGCCTGACGAGGATGGTGAGGTCGTCCAGGTCGACGTGCTTGCAGCGCAGCTCGGCTTGCTCCTCGGGACGGACGGGAGCTGACGGGGAAGTACGGCGGCCGAGGGACAGCGCACACGGGAACGGCCCCCGACCGGTTCACCTGGTCAGGGGCCGTACAACTGCGGTGGGTGTGGGATCTGAACGCCCGGTGGCATCACTGCCATGACGGTTTTTGAGTTCACTTTCGAGTTGAGTCGGACCTCTCTTTGACGGCGGCGATCACGGCGGTTCCGGCGCAGGTCACGGCGAGGGACCCCATCATGATCATCACCACGCCGACCAGGAACAGTCCGCTGGAGTCGTCCGACCAGTCGTAACCGGCGGCGACGGTCAGGCCGACCGGGACGCCGAACGCGGCGCCTGCGTAGTAGCGCCGGGACGCCGCCCAGTACACCGGCGCCAGCAGCGTCAGCACCAGCCCGATCACCTGCCACGCCTCGTAGGGGCC
Source organism: Streptomyces sp. NPDC056452 (assembly GCF_042796085.1). Lineage (NCBI taxonomy): Bacteria > Bacillati > Actinomycetota > Actinomycetes > Kitasatosporales > Streptomycetaceae > Streptomyces > Streptomyces sp. NPDC056452. The sequence goes on along the minus strand of NZ_JBHTRI010000002.1, from coordinate 307,023 downwards.
GGTCTCGGAACCATCAGGCTGGACGTCACGGTGCTGGTCCCAGCCCAGCCAGGCAGCCCACACGGCTAGCGTCATCACAGCCAGCACGAGGATCGACACCAGCTGGGGAACGAGTTTCAGAGGTCGTTGCGGCATGGCTCAAGCGTGTCGGATCACCCCGCAACCGGCCAGAGTCCATGTACTCACCTCCGCTTGAGTAACTCGGCCACGGATCACAAGTTCCCCGTGCCACAACCGCGCCGGATCGGTCGGGGACCCACGGGAACTGCGGCTGCCGGCGGAGCCCACAGTCAGCAGGCACCGAGGCCCGCGTTCCGCAGGTGCGCAGCGTGTGCAGGCACACCGTTGAACACGCGAGGAGCAAAGGGCAGCTCTCGTCAACTTCGCTTCGTTGGACGTTTATTGACCGATCGTTCTGCATTGGACTACGGTCTCCGATGTGGCCAGGACCAAGGAATTCGATCCGGATGCCGCTCTGCAGGCAGCCCTTGAGCTGTTCTGGCGGCGCGGCTACGAAGCGACGTCGATCGCCGATCTCGTCGAGCACCTCGGCATCGGTCGCGCCAGCATCTACGCCACCTTCGGCAACAAGCACGAGCTGTACCTGAAGGCCGTGGACCGGTACTCGGAGGAGCGCGATCCACTGCTCCTCACCGAGCTGTCCCAGCCGGGACCCGCGCTGCCCGCGGTGCGGGCGACCGTACGCCGCTTCGCCTCGGAAGCAGCCTCCCCCGGGGACCGGCTGAATGGCTGCCTCATCACCAACACGGCGGCCGAACTGGCCCCGCACGACCCTGCGGCGGCCCGCCGGGTCGAGGTCAGTTGGGAGCACTTCGAGACGCTGCTGCAGTCCGCGCTCGTACGAGCCCGGGCCCAGGGCGAGCTGCCCGAGGATCGCGATCCGCGTGCGCTGGCCCGCATGCTGCTCGTCCTGCTGCAGGGCGTACGGATCGTCGGCAAGGCATCCAGCGATCCCGCCCGGGTGCGGGACGCGACCGAGCAGGCGCTGACCCTGCTGGACTGATTCACACGCGCCGGAACCTCCGCGGCCTCTCTCGCACGCCCGAATAATGGACCGATCGATCAAATATGGGGAGCGCCATGACCGCCGGGGGAGCCGCCCACGTCGTCGACATGCAGCACCGATACGCCTTCGTCCTTCTCGGAAGCGTCCAGACCACGCTGATCTTCACGCTCGCCGCGATCGCTGTTCCGCTGCCTCTCATCGGGCGAGAATTCGGCCTGCAGCGGCCCGACTTGATCCTGCTCAGCGCCTCATACGGACTGACCTTCGCCGGCCTGCTGCTTTTCGGTGGCCGCCTCGCCGACCGCTACGGCGGGCGGCGTACCCTCGCCGTCGGCCTCCTCCTCTTCGCCGCGGCCTCGGCCGCCGCCCCGTTCGCTCCCGGCATCGGAGCACTGCTCGCGGCACGCTTCGTCCAGGGCGCAGGCGCAGCCCTCGTCGCGCCCGCCGCCATGGCGGTGCTGCGTATCGTCTTCCGCTCCCCCACCGCGTACGGCAGGGCGATGGCCACCTGGGGCGGACTCTCCGTACTCGGCGCGACCGCCGGCAATCTGCTCTCCGGCGTCATCCTGACGTGGCTTTCGTGGCGTTGGACCTTCGTCGTACCACTCGTGGTCGCGCTCACCGCCCTGGCCCTCGCGCCCCGGCTACTGCCGCACACCGCTCCGAACCGGGGCAGGACTCTCGACCTGCCGGGTGCGCTGCTCGCCACCACGGGGATCACCCTCGCCAGTTACGGACTGGTCGTCACCGACGTCCGACCCTGGTCGTCGACCGGCGTGCTCGTGCCACTGCTCGGCGGGGCCGTACTGCTTGCCGCGTTCCTGTACGCCGAGCGTCACGCCCGCGACCCGCTGCTGCCGACCCGCTTCCTGCTCAACCGGCGGCGCGCCCTCGCCCTCACGGCCATCGCGCTGAGCGCCTGCGCCACCGCGATGACCTTCGTCGTCCTCTCACTCCACCTCCAGCAGACACGCGGCTGGTCACCGCTGCGGACCTCGGCCGCCTTCGTACCGTTCGCCATCGCGCTGATCGCCTCGGGCCGGGCGGCAGGGCCCCTCGTCGTCCGGTACGGGGCCGGCGCCGTCACGACCGCCGGGCTCGGCACCGGCGCGGCCGGGCTCGCCCTCCTCGCCTCCACCGGACTCCACGCGCACACCCCGTACGCGTACGGGCTGCTGCCGGGCCTCGTGCTGCTGTCGGCCGGCACCGCGGCCTCCTTCGGCGGAGCCGCCGTGCTCGCCACCGCAGGCGTACCGCCGCAGCAGACCGGGCTCGCGGGCGGTGTGCTGAACAGCGCGATGGAGCTCGGTCCAACCGTCCTGTTCGCCCTCCTGCTCACGCTCGGCGGCGACCCCCTGTCCCTGGCCGCGACGGGGTGTGCCCTTGCCGTCGCAGCCTTCCTGAACCATCGCACCGACCAATCCACCGCTTGAAGGAGTTGCCGAACAATGAAGAGCTTCACTGGCAAGACCGTGCTCGTCACAGGCGCGGGCTCCGGTCTCGGCCGCGCGATCGCGCTCGCCTTCGCCGCCGAGGACGCGTCCGTGGTCGCCGCGGGTCGCACCGCGGCCTCCCTCGACGAGACGGTCGGCCTCATAGAGGCGGCCGGCGGCACGGCCGCCGCCGTCACCGTCGACGTCACGGACTCCGGCCGGCTCCGGGACCTGGTACGCGAGAGTGTCACCCGCTTCGGCGGGCTCGACATCGCAGTCAACAACGCCGGGATACTCCGCGGCACCGTCCCCGTCGGAGAGGTGAGCGAGGAGGACTGGGACGCGGTACTGCGGACCAATGTCACGGGCGTCTGGCTGGCCATGAAGCACGAGATCGCACACATGAAGGAGAACGGTGGCGGGGTCATCGTCAACATCTCCTCCAACCTCGGCGCCCACCTGCGTATCCCGAACGCCGCCGCGTACATCACCTCGAAGGCAGCGGTCTCCGCGCTGACCCGCGCCGCGGCTCTCGACCACATCCACCAGGGCATCCGCATCAACGCGGTCAGCCCCGGCGCCTCCGCCGCTCCCATGTCGCTACGGCCCGGTGAGACCGAGGCCGACCGTGCCGAGCGGGTGAAGTCGGAGAACCCACTCGGCCGGGTCGCGGAGGCCGAGGAAGTGGCGGCTGCGGTGCTCTACCTCGCCTCGCCCTCGGCCGGCGCGGTGGTCGGCACCGACCTGGTCGTCGACAGCGGGGCATCGGCCTGACGTTTGGCAGGCTGGGGTGACCACCCCAGCAAGAGGCCTCACCACGACGGGCTGGAGGCGGACCCGCGGTCTCCGGTCTCCGCAGGCCGCCCCCGTTCGGCCCGCCCCCGTTCGGCCCGCCCCGGGCGCACTCCGGGTGCCTGGTGAGGCTTGCGCCGACAATGATCGAAGAAATGAGGTGCCTTGATGACGGTCTTCCAGTGCCGCGGCTGCCACCGTGCGGTAACCCCGACGGTCAGCGAGCGGTCCCTGCCGGACCCTGATGTGGATGAAGGGTGGTACCGGGCGGAGGCGTCATCCCCGGATGCAGGCGGGCATTCCGCTGAACCCATCGTGCGGATGCCTCCGGGGGCGTTTGCGGTCGATCCCGATCCGTCAGGCCCACCGTACGTACTGGATAAGTCGTCCGGCTTCCTGGTGGAGTCCGGCCCGAGCGGCACCATCGTGCTCAACCCCGGCGACGGCCTCGGTCTGGAGGAGCACCCCGACATCGCGATGCGTCGTGGCTACTGCTGCGGGATGGACGGCGAATGGGGGCCCAACCTGGCATGCACGTGCGGCGCAATCATCGCCACCATCTACTCCGATTGCTATCAAGTGCAGGAGCTGAGACTGCAACCCGACGCTGTTGAACGATGCGATTGATGGTCAGGTGACCCGCCTCCACGCGTGGCCACACAGCGCTGCCGCGACGGTTTTCGGGATCACGGTCAGTCGCCGACGAACCAGAGGTATCGATGTGTCCCGCTCTGAACTACCTGGCACAAGTCACGGGCTTGGTCCACCCAGGCACCTCCGTAGGCTTCGGGAAGTCGATCGAGCTCCTCGAGCAGGAGCGGAACCTGTCGCTCGTTGAAGACAGCATCCCCGTAGGGACTCAGCGCCCACAACATCGGGAAGTTCACCGAATCGAGCGCCGGGAGGAGGTCCGTCCATTCCAGTCCACCCTGGGCACGAGCCACGGCCCTTCCCCGGTCCCCACGCACCACCATATTGATCACTCGCCGACCCTACTGACCCTTGACCCCGAGCTGACAAGGCACAGGTCTCCGCGCCATCGGACTCAACACCGACAGGCAGCCGCGGCCGACGGACCCGAGCGCGGCCGTCCAAGCGTGTGACGGCGGTCGAGTCAGGTCCGAGACCCTCTGCAATCCCAGGCCAGAGGCCCGGGGTCTTGCACTTTGCCGCTTCGCCCTGACGCCGGCGGCCTGGCCCCTTCCCCTGCGACCAGGCCGAAGTGTCCCTGCCCTGCCGGTCAGCCGTGCATCGCGGTGCTGTAGACGTAGAGCGCGATCACACCGGCGATGCAGACGAGGACCACCCACGAGCCGAAACTGGTGTGTTTCCCGCTGCTCTTGGGCCGCGCGGCCTTCCCGGACCGACGGGACCCACGGGACCCCCCGGGCCCTGCCCGTCCCGGAGCGACCGGCGCCACATCGGCCGCCGCTTCGGCGAGCAGGCGTCGGCAGGTCGCTGCGAGCACGCCCGTACCGGCGGAGAGGGGCACCACGGCCTCCGAACGCGCCGGAGCGGTGGTCCCGCCGTCCAGGATGCGCCCCGCGCGTACGAGGACCTCGTCCCGGCCGCCCGCCGGAGCGAGGCTGATCCAACGCCGTACATGCTCACCCCGGATGACCACACCGCCGGACCGCTCCCGGTACACGGTGTGCTCCCGCCACAGAATCGCTGCCAACTGCCCGGCAGTGTCCCTCAGTTGTGTGCCCACAACCCCTCCCCCTCCGCCTCTCGGCGAATCGAACAAGCATCGCACTCTAGTAGGAGGTGCTGAGCGGGGGTCAGCAGCCCCCACCGTGACCGCTCCCTGCGCCGGCCGAGACCGCACAGGTCCCCGGATCCACCCACCTGGGCGGCCGTGGGGGGTGAGGCGCGCCTCCGTTCCGGGACCGCTTAGCCTCTGCTGGTCCGCCCGGTCCAGGGCGTTTCGAGGGAGGGTGTTCATGCATCAGCGGGGAGCGGGCAGAGGGCTGAGAGTCGCGGCCTGGGTACTGGTACCACTCGGGCTGCTCCTGGCGGTGGGAGGCATCGGGTACTTCTTCACGCATTTCCAGGGGGCCACCGTCATGAGCGAGGCGATGGAGCCCACGTACCGCCAGGGCGACCGGCTGGTCATCGAGGGCATCGACGCGGGCGAGGTACGCAGGGGTGATGTCGTACTCGTCGATGTGCCCGATCGCTATGTGGGCGGTCCGGTCCTGCAGCGGGTCATCGGGATGGGCGGCGATCACGTGGTGTGCGACGGAAGTCGGATCAAGGTGAACGGCAAGCCGGTCGACGAGCCGTATCTGATGCGCGGCGAAGTGAACCCGGCGACCGGTCCGTACGACGTGCGGGTGCCGGAAGGGCGGCTCTTCCTGCTGGGCGACCACAGGGGCAACTCGAACGACTCGCGGTTCTTCCTCGACGAGCAGTCGGGCAGCGTCGCGGCCTCCGGGGTGCTCGGGCGCGTGCACAAGGGTTTCGCCGCGCCGGCGGCGTCGGGGGCGCTCGGAGTCCTTGGGGTCTTGCTGGCCCTGGTAGGGACGGGCCTGGGGATCGGGGGGTACGTGGCCGGACGGAGTGCCCGGCGGCCGCTCGCGGCTGTGCCCCCGCCGTGGCCCGCGGCCTGAGACCACGCACGACACCGGGACAGGGTGTTCGCCTCAGTCGTAGAGGAGCGAGGCGGATGGCGCGGTCGTTCCCTGGCGGCCCGGCGTGGTGTACGCGAAGTTGAGCACCGTACGCCGGAGCCCCGGACGCCCGAGCGGGGTGACGCGGTGGGCGGTGCGGTCGCTCCGCAGGAGGTAGCCGTCGCCGGGCCGGTGGTGCACGAGCCGGGCGCCGGGTGCGTCGAGGCCGTCGAGGTCGCTGCCGGGGTGGAACTCCAGCAGTCCGCCGTCGGCGGGGTGCGGCGGGGCCTCCAGGAAGAGCACGAGGGCGAGCGGGTAGTCGTCGGTGTGCGCGCCGTGGGTGTCGCCCGGACGGTGCAGGACGTTCAGGACGTGCCGTTCGACGGGGTCATGGACGGCGACGACCGTCTCGCCCAGGAGGGAGGACAGGAGCCGCATCAGTTCCCGTTCCTCGTAGAGACCCGTGATGAGCGGTGAAGCGTCGGCGATCTGGTGTCCGCCGAGCGTGGTCATGTGCCGGGGGCTGTCCGCCATGCAGGGCATGCGGAAGTCCCGCCGTACCGCGTCGGACTCCAGTCGGCGCGCTTCCCCTCCGAGCGCCGCCAACCCCGAAGGGCTGATGAGCCCGGGCAGGGCGACGTAGCTGTCGGCGGAGAACTGTCGGCGCAGGGACTCCCGGCGCGAAGACACGGGCAACGAGAGCATGGACGATCCATCCCTCATGCCCGAACAGGACAAACCCACCTCGACCCGGGCCGCTCAAGACGAAGGCGTGCCCCCTCAGGCAGCAGGCCGGGGCTTCGGCACTCCTGCTGCCGGATCGTTGTCCGCCGGTCGGCCCGTTCTCGAATCAGTTCCCCGTGTCCGTCAGTCGTACGGTCTCGACGGTGTTGTTGTGCCTGGCGCGTTCGGCGGCCAGCACGGTCAGGTGGCTGGTGAGAGATTCCTGCGGGCCGGACTTCACCAGGTCCGGGTTTCCGGTGGCGACGGCAGCGACGAAAGCGTCCATCAGTCCGGCGTCGCCGCCTCCGTGGCCGCCGGCGGCATCCATCGTCCCTTCGGCGCCGGGCTCGATGAGATCTTCGGTGCGGGTCAGGAAGTCGTAGACCCGGAGATGTCTGCCGTCGCCTCTCAGCTCGGCTCGGGTTCCGAAGATGCGGGTCTGACGGTCTGCCTGTTCCGTGAACGCGGTCATGGTGAACGTGCCGGTGGCCCCGGAGGCGAACTCCATTGCCACCACCTGGTGGTCGACCACGTCGTTGTCGCAGGCGTACACGCACCGCCCGTAGGGGCCCTCCCTCAACGCGGTGTCCAGGGCCTGAGGGGTGAACTCGTCGATCACGACGCTGAGCGGCCAGATGTGCTCGCCACGGGCGAGTTGGTGGCCGTAGTCGCGTTTGGCCGAGTACGGGCAACTGGTTTCCACTGCGCAGTCCAGGCAGCGGTCAGCAGCACCGTCGGGTTTGTTCTCCGGGCGGAAGTGAGAGAGGCGTCCAAAGCTGGAGACGCGTACCGGCGCCTGGCCGAGCACGTACTGCAGCCAGTCCAGGTCGTGGCAGGACTTCGCCATCAGCATGGACGTCGCCTCGTCCTCGCGCCGCCAGTTGCCCCGTACGAACGAGTGCGCCTGATGCCAGAAGCCGACCGGTTCCAGGTGCTGGACGCTGACGATCTCGCCCAGCCTGCCGGAAGAGGCGATGCGCTTGAGGGCCTGCGTGTAGGGCGTGTAGCGCAGGACGTGGCCGACCGCGAGAGTTACTCCGGCCGTCTCCACCGCGCCCACGATCCGCCGGCACTCGTCCTCCGTCAGCGCCATCGGCTTCTCCAGCATGATGTGGTAGCCGAGCGCGGCGAACGCCAGGACCGGATCCACGTGCTCACGGTCCAGCGTGCAGATCAACACCGCGTCCGCGATCCGCCCACGGGCTGCAAGCGCCCGCCAGTCGTCCACTGCCGACCCGGCGTCGAGACCGTGGTCTGCCGCAAGTCGGTCGCGCCTGACTTTCCGTGGCTCGGCCACCGCAACGACTTTGGCCCGCTCCGGATGCGCCAGCGCCCAGCCGGCGTGACCGGTCCCCCGGTCTCCGGCACCGACAACAGCGATGGTGACAACAGGGGGCATACATCCCACTTCCAAAAGCGGTGACCACGCCACAGCAAGCGCTTTCCCACGAGAAGGTAGCGACCGGTGGTCCATTGGACAAGAGTCGAGTGGCACCACTTCGCCGACGAATACCCGCAGTTCGCGGGACGGGAGCAGGAGTTCACCGCACGGCTGCAGACGGCGCGGGCACCGACGTCCGCTGATGATCCCGCGCCGGGCGCGGACGGGAACTGATCCTGACATCGTGCCGGCGGGCAGGGCTCGATGTCAGTGCGGGCAGGTCTCCCTCACCGCACGGGGAAGCCGAAGGAGTAGCCCTGCTGCTTCAGCCACGGCAGGATCTCGCGCAGGGCGGCCACGGTCTCGGAGCGTTCCCCTCCCGCGTCGTGGAAGAGGACGGTCGGCCCGTTGGCGATCTCGCTCTTGACGGTGGCGACCATGGCGTCCACACCGGGATGCTCGAAGTCCTTGGTGTCGACGTTCCAGCCCAGCGGGCGCATGCCCCGGGACGCGGCGAGCTGTCGGCTGTACGGGGTGAACGCGCCGCCCGGGGCCCGGTAGTACTGCGGACGGACGCCCCCGGACGCCTTGGTGATCATGCGTTCGGCATCCAGGATCTGCTGGGACTGGTAGGCCTCGGACTTCTTGTCCATGGTGGTGTCGTGCGAGACGGTGTGGTTGCACAGTCGGTGCCCGTCCGCCACGACCGCCTTGACCAGGTCCGGGTGCGCCTGGGCCTGCGTGCCCACCATGCAGAACGTGGCCTTCACACCGCTGTCCTTCAGCAGTTCCAGCACCTGCGGCGTCCAGACCGGGTCCGGTCCGTCGTCAATGGTGATGTTGACGCCTTGGGGGCCACGGTCCGAGGCGTGCGCGATGTCCGCCGCCACCTTGGCCACGGGCTGGGCGACACGCGCTTGCGGCCGGCGCTCTCCGGCGGGGTCCGCCTGCGCCGTCCACACCGAGGTGACAGCGGCCAAGGTGGTCACCCCGAGTGCCGCCGCGAGAAGTTTGCCGTTCCATCCCCTTCCCTTGTGCCTTGCCATGTCCGCCCGCCCTCTGTTGTCTCCGCCGATGCCGTGCGCCCATGAAGACATACGAACGCCCGTACAAGCTGCCCCTGTTACCGACCGAGGACGAATCCACCGGCAGTCGGCGACAAACACAGGGATTCCGCGACAGACGAGGGACGCAACGGCCCGGCCCGCTGATCGCGGAGGTCCCGCAGCCCGGTCCGACCAGCGCGTCCGGCCGGACGGAAGGGCGGAGGGGGCGGAGGGGGCGGAGGGGGCGGAAGGCCTCGCACGCCGAGTGTTCGTGTTGCGGGGTGCCGGGCCGCGTGTGAGGTTCTCCGGGAGGACAAGCACGCCCCCTCGGACGGCCCCGTTGTGACAGCGACCGGAGGAACGATGCCGTACGCCCCGAAGGAAGCCAGTCCGGCCACCGTGGCGGCGAACCGGAACGCTGCGTCTCTCTACGCGCTCGACGACCGTGAGGACTTCGAGACCGCCCGCCGGGGCCTGGTCGCGCCGATCCCGGGCGGGAAGGTCAACCGCGAGGACGGCTCGGTCCTCTTCGACGCGGCGAGCACGGCGTTCCTGGCCGGTGACGCCCCGGCACCCCCGACGGTCAACCCGAGCCTGTGGCGGCAGTCCCAGGTCATCCGCGAACCCGGGCTCTACCGGGTCGTCGACCGGCTCTACCAGGTCCGCAACACCGACACCGGGAACCTCACCGTCGTCGAGGGCGACGACGGGCTGATCGTCATCGACTGCATGACCTCCGTGGAGGCGGCGCGCGCGGGCATGGCCCTGTTCCGCGAGCACGTCGCCGACAAGCCGGTCGCGGCGGTGATCTACACCCACACACACGTCGATCACTACGGCGGGGTCAAGGGCATCGTGGACGAGGCGGACGTCGCATCCGGGAAGGTGCCGGTCATCGCGCCGGGCACCATCGCCTCGTTCGACAAGTTCGCGATCGGGGAGAACATCGTCGCCGGCAACGCGATGACCCGCAGGGCAAGCTACGCCTTCGGAGCGCTCCTGGACTTCGACCCGCACCAGGTGTGCTCGTGCGGCATCGCGGTGGCCGCCCCCGGGGCCAAGACCATCACGTACATCTCCCCGACCGACCCGATCACCGAGACCGGCCGGCAGCGGGTGATCTCCGGCCTCACCTTCGAGTTCCTCTACGCACCGGACACCGAGGCGCCGGAGGAGATGCACATCTGGATCCCCGAGCTGAAGGCCCTGACCTGCGCGGAGAACGCCAACCACTCCCTGCACAACATCCAGACCCTGCGCGGCGCCCGCACCCGCGACGCCCGCAACTTCGCCCGCTACCTGGACGAGACCCTGGAGCGCTGGGGCGACGAGGTCGAGGTCCACTACGGACCGCACACCTGGCCCGTGTGGGGCAACGCCGAAGTCGTCGCCTTCCTGGAGTCCCAGCGCGACACCTACAAGTACATCCACGACCAGGCGCTGAGGCTGGCCAACAAGGGCTGCACGCCGCTGGAGGCCGCCGAAGCCGTCCAGCTGCCCGAGGTACTGGGGCGCAAGTGGTTCAACCGCGACTACCACGGCACCCTCCACCACGATGTGCGAGCGGTCTTCACCAAGGAACTGGGCATGTGGGACGGCGACCCGGTCTCGCTGCACCCTCTTCCCCCGGTCGAGTCCTCCCAGAAGTGGGTGCGGCTGGTCGGCGCGGACGCCCTGCTGGCCGAGGGCAGACGCGCGGTCGAGGCCGGGGAGTACCGGTGGGCGGTCGAGGTCCTGCACCCGCTGGTCTTCGCCAGTCCGGACGACCGGGAGGCCAGGAACCTGCAGGCCGACGCCTACGAGCAGATGGGCTACCAGGCCGAGGGCCCGCAGTGGCGCCACATCTTCCTGACCGCCGCCCGCGAGCTCCGCGAGGGCGTCGTCCCCGCGCAGTTCACCACCGTGAGCCCGGACATGGTCCTGGCCATGCCGTTCGACATCCTCTTCGACTACGCGGCGGTCCACGTGATCGGTGAGAAGGCCGCCCACGCCGATGTCCGGATCGACTTCGTGTTCACCGACAAGGGGGAGACCTGGACGATGTGGGTCAAGAACGGCGTACTCAACGCGCGACGCGGTGCCTCGAAGAACCCGCAGGTCACGGTCAGCGGCCCGAAGGAAGCCGTGGTCGGCGCCGTCCTTCGGCCGGCTGCCGCGGCGAAGCTCGCGGAGGCCGGCCGCATCGCACTCGACGGAGACACGTCCGCCCTCGACGCCTACGCGGGGCTCCTCGACGAATTCGACCCGGACTTCGCGATCGTCACCCCGTAACCGGGCAGACGACAGGCGCAGGGCCGAGACCCGTCATCCTGCTCCGGAGTCCCGTGTCGCGCCGGGGCCGGCCGGTACCTGTACACCCTTCGTCGCCGGCTTCCCGGGATGCGACGGACTCTTCTCGGTCGCCTTCGCCCCGGTCCTGTCCTTCTGCTCGCCCTCCAGCAACCGTTCGCAGTAGCCCGGTACGGCCTTCCGGCTGCCGGCCGCCTCCTCGAGCCGGGTGATCGCCGCGTCCCCGGGTGCCTTGCCCCGCCCCTGCACTGCCGCCAGGTAGACGCGGCAGTGCGCGGCGGTGTCCTGCGCCGTGCCCGGGCGTTCCCTCGGGGGCTCGTGCGAGGCGGACGACGGGGAGGGGATCGCCGGACGCTCCGGTGCCTGCCCCCCGTTCCCCTCATCGGCCGATGCCTCGCCCGCGCCGGGTACGGTGGGCGCGTTCTGCCCGGGCTCCGGCTCCGCGCCACCGCCGAACGGCGACGGGACGACCCCCGCCGCCACCGCGACCCCGCCCAGTGCCACCGCCGTGACAACACCCGCCAGCAGCACCTTCAGCGACCGTGGCCGCCGACGCTCGACGTCGGACCGCCAGTCGTCCCGCCGACGCCGCCACATCGGCGGCGCCGCGTGCACGCCGTTCTCACGCGCCGCGCGGAACGCACGGAGCGCCTTCTCCTCGGCGGCCGGGCCGAGGGTGCCGGGGCGGCTCGCCGCGTCGAGGAGCGCCTCCAGCTCCGGAGGCCGGGGGTCTTCCCGTTCGGGGTTCATGTCTCATCCTTCAGCGTGCGCCGTGCCCCAGGCGTCACACCACCTGCTCCGGCCCTTGTGAGCTGGTCCGCCAGTCCCTTCAGTCCTCGGTACACCGCGGTGCGCACGGCCCCGGCGCGCTTGCCCAGCACCCGCGCGCTCGCCGGACCGTCCAGCCCGACGACCACGCGCAGCAGTACGGCCTCCGCCTGGTCGCGCGGCAAGCTGCCGATCAGTTCGAGAGCCTGCTCCGTGGAGAGCTTCTCGAGAGCAGCGGCGGCCGTGTCGTGCCGGCCCGGCATCTCCAGCATGTCCTGTTCCAGCAGTGAGGTGCGCGGTCGCCGTTTCTGCCTGCGCAGATGGTCCAGAGCACGGTGACGGGCGATCGTCGCCGTCCACCCCCGGAATCCCGCCCCGTCGCCGCGGAAACGGCCCAGGTCGCGCGAGATCTCCAGCCAGGCCTCGGACGCCACGTCCTCGGCGTCGTCGCCGACCAGCCCCCGGACGTAGCCGATCAGGCCCGGCTGCACCAGCCGGTACGCGATCGCGAACCCTTCCTCGTCCCCCTGCTGAGCTCGCTCAACCGCAGCACCGAGCTCCGCGTCGTACGCCCCCACACTTCCCTCTCCGTACCGGCACCCCGTTGAACCTGCCCCCTCATCTCTGCGTTGGGGGACGAAGAAGCGTCACTGAGGAGACGTCATCGCCCGCAGGTGACACCCGGGGTGGCGGCCCCACCTGTGACGTTTCGCGGAGGGGATGCGCTGGGTACGACAGACCGCCCATGTGGCGGGTTCCTACGAGGGAGCATCATGATGAGAAGCAACGCGCTGGTTCGCAGCGTTGCCCGCACGGCGACCGTACTCACAGCGGCTTTCGCACTGGCGGTGACGGTGGCCCCTCTCGCAGGCACGGCGCAGGCCCATGAAGCGGTGACGGGATCGCTCAGCTTCAGTGGCGAGCCGGGCGAGTACATCTCCGGCGGACAGTCCTACGCCTACACCCCTGAGACGACGGAGATGTTCGACATCTCCGGGCCGACCTCCGAGTCCGCGGTGGGCGCAACGGTCGTCACACCGGAGGGCGAGCGCTGGGCCCTGTCCATGTCGGCCCCCTACGGCCAGAAGCTCGTGGCCGGAACCACCTACTCCAACGCCCGCAGTTGGCCCGAGGCGCAGCCGGAGGACCCCCAGCTGCAGTTCAGCGTGACCGACAGGTACTGCGAGAGCGGCGTCGGCTCCTTCACCGTCTCGCACATCGCCTACGGTCCGCACGGCTACATCCGTGAGGTCGACGCCACCTTCGAGCGGTACTGCAGCGGGTCCACCCTGCCGGTGCGCGGGGAGCTCCATGCCCGTATGTCCGAGCCGCCCGCGGAACTCGCCATCGGCGTGCAACTGGACACCACGGGCGCCGTGGCCACCCGCACCGGTGAGATCACCGTCGGCGGCACGGCCACCTGCAACAAGCCGGCCCGCATCAGCATCAACGTCAGCGCCTACCAGACGCAGAAGCGCACGACGGCGACCGGCTCCCACGAGGGCCTGATCGTTGTCTGCGAGCCCGGCGCCCCCGTTCCGTGGACCACGTCCTTCCCCAGCAACATCGACCCCACCGCCTCCTTCCAGCCCGGCGCCGCCGTGCTCCGGGGACTGGCCGTGGCGGACGACCACGACTACCCGGTGAGCGTCTCCGCCTTCCAGAGCACCGACATCACTCTCGTCAGGTCCTGACCCTGCGGCGGGCCCGGACCTGCCGGGCCCGCCCTGTCCGCCGAGGGCCGGAAGACACCGGCGGACGGTAGTATCCGCGGGTCTTCGTACGGGGGAGGAATCATGACCGAGGGCAGCAGCACCGAAGGAACCGACAACAGCGCGGGCGCCTCTGACGGCGTGATGGACGGACGGACCGCGGTCCGGTTGGCGTACGTGCCACAGGCTGCCGACACACTCGTCGGCCTGCGGGTCCGCGAGCGGATCAAGCGGACCGGCCTTGTCCTGCGGTGGGTGTTCCTCGTGCTGTGGGCAGGGCAATGGCTGCTCTCCGCCGTGGGCCGCGGGAGCATCGACGTGGTCTCGACGGTTCTGTTCCTGTTCGTCGTCCTGGTCGTGTGGGGGTACCCGCGGCTACAGGCCGCCCACGTGCAGCGCCTCGTCGGATGGCAGGGCGAGTACCACGCCACCGTGTCTCCGGACGGGATCACCTGCCGCAACGACCACAGCACACTGGCCCAGAAGTGGTCCCTCTTCCAGGGCTACCGGGAGACGGCCGGCCACTTCGTCCTGCTCAGCCGGGACCCCAACATCATGTGCCTGGACGTCCTGCCCAAGCGGGCCGTGCAGGAGCCCGGGGGCGTCGACCGGCTGCGGGCCATCCTGGACGGGCACACCAAGCGCGTGTGACGACCTGAAGGCGCCGGGAGGTCGTTCCCCCTGACGGCCTACATCCGGTCGTCCCCTCCTGCCACGCGGGCGAGAGTGGCAGGAGGCGTGCGCGACGGTGCGCCAACGGCTTCCGCACACCGTGGACAAGGGAGAGACGATGTCCCCCGGCTTCGCCATGGTCACGCCGTGAGCCCGCGACACGGCGGTGCGCCGTGACCCACCCGGGCACACTCGTCCTGATCATGGCAGCCGCCGTCCTGGCACCCGTCCTCGTACACGCCACGGGCCGGTGGATCCGCGTCCCCCTGGTCATCTTCGAGATCACCCTCGGCATCCTCATGGGCCCCGATGTCCTGGGCTGGGCCCACACCGACGACGTCATCGACACACTCGCCGACCTCGGCCTGGCCATGCTGATCTTCCTGGCCGGGTACGAGATCGAGTTCGCGGCGGTCCGCGGCGACACCCTGCGCCGTTCCCTGTGGTCCTGGCTGGTCTCCCTGGCCCTCGGCATCGGACTGGCCGTCCTCATCAGCGGCGGTGACATCTTCGAGGCGTTCGTCATCGGCACCGCGCTCACCAGCACGGCGCTCGGCACCGTCCTGCCGATGCTGCGGGACAGGGGGGAGCTGCGCGGCCGGTTCGGAACGGTGATGTCGGCGTTCGGGGCGGTCGGCGAGTTCGGCCCCGTCGTCGCCGTGGCGCTGCTGCTCAGCGGACGCCGGCCGGCCGAGTCGGCGGCCCTGCTGGCCGCGTTCGGGGCGATCACGGCCGGCGCGGTGTTCTGGGCGCTGCGTCCCAGGCCGCCCTGGTTCGCCCGGCTGACCGAACGGACCCTGCACAGCAGTGGTCAGTTCGCGGTCCGGTTCGTCATGCTGCTGCTCGCCTGCATGCTGGGCCTCGCCGAGGTCTTCGGCCTCGACGTGCTGCTGGGTGCCTTCGCGGCCGGTGTCCTCACCCGTCTCGTACTGCACCGTGCGGCTCCCGCGAGCAGCGAGGAGGTCCTCGGCAAGGTGGAGGCGATGGGCTTCGGCTTCCTCGTGCCCCTGTTCTACGTGGTCACGGGCATCGAGTTCGACCTGGACGCCCTGCTGCACGACCCGGAAGCGCTGCTGCTGGTGCCGGTCTTCCTGCTGCTGGTCCTGCTGGTGCGCGGCGGCCCGGTGTTCGTGCTCGCCCCGAAGGATCTCGGCCGTACGGACCGGGTGGCCCTTTCCCTGTTCGCCTCGACATGCCTGCCGCTGGTCGTCGCCATCACGACCATCGGCGTCGATCAGGACCTCCTCGGCTCGGACGAGGCGGCGTCGCTGGTCGGCGCCGGGATGATCTCCGTACTCGTCCTCCCGCTGCTCGCGATGCGGATGCGGTCGAAGGCCGGCGGGACGGCACGGCCGGCGCCCTCGCCGCAGGAGGCCGACGACACGGAGGCGTGGTGAGGCATTGCAGGAGGGTGGCTCGCGCGTCGGGGATCAGGGACGCTCGAAGAACTGGAGCACCCCTCCGACGGCGAAGCAGAGTGCTCCCGTGAGGGTGCCCCAGTTGGCGATGTCGAGGTTCACGACGCTTCCCGTCGCGGGGCGGGTGAAGTCCGCCAGCGCCGCTACCAGGAAGAGTACGGATCCGAGTTGGTTGACCGCGACGATCCACCAGCCGAGGTCGTGCGCACGGATGCCCGGCCGTCCGTGGCAGACCTCGGCCAGGGCGAGGTGCCCCGAGAGGAGGAACAGGGTGCACCCGACCATGTCAGGGGCCCAGACCAGCCTGTTCACCTGCTGCACCGACAGCCCCTGCAGCAGGGAACTCAGCAGGTTGATCCCGAACACGAGGGTTCCGGCGAACAGCAGGAAGGTGCTGAGCCAGTCGATCCGGCCGGGCTCGTAGCTCCACCATCTCCAGCGGCGTGCGGCGAGCGCCCCGGTACCGCCGTCCTGGCGGGGAGCGTTGACCGCCTGGAGAAGTGACACGTAGCCGCCCGTGTTGAAGAACAGGCCGCCGGCGAAGTAGATCCAGGCACTCGTCAGGCCGCCCGTGCCGAACTGGCCCACCGCGGCCCCGGAGGCGAACAGGCATCCACCGACGGTGAACGCACCCGCCGCCATGGCGTTCAGCCTGCCGAGACGGGCGACCGATCCGCTCTCCGCCCTTCGGGAGCGGGCCGTCGACTCGCCTGCCGCCCGCACGGTGAGCAGGCCGCGCTTGCGTGCCCGTCGCGACTCCCAGACCGCGGTGCCCCCATCGCTCAGGCTCCAGGTCAGCCGGGTCGTGAACGGCCCCGCGCCCTCGGCGTTCCTGGCGATTCGGCTCACCCGGCGACCCTAGCCCTTGGTGTGCGCGTATCCCGTGTGCGGCTCGGGCCCCACCGGGACAGGCTCGGCGTCCCCGTTTCGGCGGGGAACCGGCCGCGGCCGTGCCGGCCGGCCGCCCCGGCCAGGCGTTCGCTGCGCATTTCGACGAATGCGCCGTGCCGTTCGGGTGACTACCGTTCGCGCCGCCCGTATCCGGCGCCCGTCGGGGGCCATACCTGAGCCCATGGACAGGAAACTGCCGAGACGAACGGTGCGTGCTGCAGTGCGAGGAGAGAGTTTCGGATCTTTTCGGCGTCGTGTGGTCGCCGGATGCTGTGCCCTGCTGCTCCTGGCCCTGACGTCGAGCGCGGCAGCACAGGCGGCCCCGTCGCCCGACGACGACGGTTCCGACCGGCTCGACCCGCGGATCACGGAGATCATGGGGAAGCCGGACTACCCGAACGCCCAGTGGGGCCTGCTCCAGCAGGACCCGGACAGCGGGCAGGTCGTCCACAGCCGGTTCGCCGAGCAGTTCTTCATCCCCGGGTCGGTGGCCAAGCTGTTCGGCACCTCCGGGGCGTGGGACACCCTCGGTGGCGACCACCGGTTCAGGACGCCGGTCTACGCGGTCGGCGATCGCCGCGGAAGCACGCTGAACGGCGATCTCGACCTCGTCGCCCAGGGCGACCTGACCATGGGCGGCAGGACCCGCCCCGACGGAACGGTCGACTACACCGACCTCGACCACACGTACGCCAACGACTTCCCCGGCGCCACGCTCACGCCGGAGAACCCGCTCGCCGGGATCAACCGGATCGCCCAGCAGGTACGGCGCTCCGGCATCACCCGCGTCAACGGGAACGTGATCGTCGACAACCGGCTCTTCCAGCCCGAGCCGGTCTTCATCCCCGTCCCGACCCCGCTGATCATCAACGACAACCTCATCGACCTGCTGTCCACCCCCGGCGCCCGCCCCGGCGCGCCCGCGCGGCTGGACTGGCGGCCGAAGGTCGCCCCGTACCGGGTCACCTCGACGGTGAGGACCGTGGCAGCCGGGCAGCCGACGGACATCGACGTGACGACCTCCGAGAACGGCACCCGGATCAAGCTGTCCGGCACCATCGCAGCCGACTCCGAACCCGCGCTGAAGGTCTCCCCCATCACCGACCCGGCGGCCTTCGGACGCACCGCGCTGATCGAGGCGCTCGGACGGGCCGGGGTGAAGGTCACCGCCGACCCGACGGGAGCCAACCCGGTGGGCCGGCTGCCCGACGGGTACGAGGGCCGGCCGCGCGTGGCCCAGTACACCTCCCCGCCCTACTCCCAGTACGCCAAACTCATCTTCAAGGTCAGCCACAACCTGGGCGGGAACCTCGCGATCTGCCTGATGGCCGTCGCGAAGGGCAGCCAGGACTGCATGGACGGCTTCCCGGTGCTGGCCGACTTCCTGGACCGCGCGGGCGTCGACCGCAAACAGGTCCAGCTCCTCGACGGCCGGGGCGGCAACCCCGTCGACCGGACCACACCCACGGCCGTGGTGCAGATCCTGACGTACTGGCACCACACCCCCGAGGCCGAGGTCTTCCGCAACGCACTGCCCATCCTCGGCGTCGACGGCCTGCTGGCGGAGAACTGCACCGACTGCCCCGCGCGCGGCAAGGTGTTCGCGAAGACCGGCGCCGCCGTCGGTCTTGACGCCCTCAACAACCGCCTGGCCGTCGGCGCCATCACGATCGCCGGCTACCTGGACAAGGGCAACGGCCGCTTCGACGTCTTCTTCGCCGGCGTCAACGGCGCCTCCACCCCGACGACCGACGTCAACGGCGTGCTGGACATCGCCGACGACCTCGCCATGATCTCCGCCTACCTGCAGGAGGATGCGGAGCGGCGGGAGGACTGACAGCACCCCGTCGTCGAAGAAGCCCCGGGCCGACGGCCCGGGGCTTCTTCGCTGCGGCTGATTCCTGCCCCGCCGGGGCGGATGTCGCGCAGAGTACTCCGTATGACGACACCCGCAGAGCTGCTCCGCGACTTCGCCCGCACCCGCGCCTCGCTCGACGGCGAGGAGGTCACGTACTGGTGGTCGGGAGACGTGTACTCCTGGGCCCCCGACCAGCCCTACCAACGCGTCTTCGGCTTCGAAGGGCTCAACGTCGCCCGCCTGGTGCAGGACACCGAAGCCGGACCCGACGCCTGTCAACTGCTCACCCGCGAGGCCGCCTTCTACCTGGACCCCGCCACCCGCGAGATCCTGGAGACCTGGCAGGACCTGCCCGTGGTGCACGTCTGGAACGACCCGGCGAACCAGAAGTGGCGCCCCTTCCCGATCCCGACGACCGAGCTCGGCGGACAGCTCTGCTTCAGCCTGGAGATCCCGCTCGCCTACCCCTCGCCGCTGCCGGTCTCCCAGTACCCCGTCCACTCGGCCGGCGACACGTACAAGGCACTGGAGCTCTTCCAGTTCTTTGCCGACCGGGCCGACCTGGCCGGCCCGGCTCCGAGCGTCCCGGCCACCATGTCGTGGACCCGGATGTCCCCGTGGCTCCCGTGGATGGCCCGCGGCCAGGAGCCCGGCGGGCTCACCTTCCACTGCCGGGGCCGCAAGCTCGGCTCGTACGCCGAGGTCCCCGAGCGGACCCGCTCCTACATCGCCGCCCATCAGCCGGAGTTCGCCCGGGCCCCTGAGAAGTGGAGCGAGCCGAACGAGACGAGCTGGACGTACTTCCGCAAGCTCAACCCGTCGCAGTAGCCGCCGGGACCTTCAGAAGTCCGGAATTCCTCCGTGGACCTCGTCGGCCTCCTCCTTGCGCCCCAGCGCCCGCAGGTTCATCTCCAGGCGGCTGCGCGTCTGCTCGGTGGCCGAGTGGTCCTTTCCGACCGCGCGCTCGAACTTCGGCAGCAGGTCCGCGTTGACGGCGCGTGCCGCCTCGTGGTCCCCGAGCTTGTGGAGGGCGATGGCGACGTTCCCTTCCGCGCGAAGCGCCGCCAGCGAGTCCGCACCCGATGCCCGCAGGTGCCGCCGGTGGATGTCCCGGTAGAGAGCCAGAGCCTTCCGGTACTCGCCGAGTCCGAACAGGCTGCCGGCGAGGTTCCCCGTGGCCAGGGCAGTCGTTCCGTCGTCCTTGCCGAGTCGCTGCTCACACAGCCGTGCGGTGACGCGGTTCAGCTCGAACGCCGCCTCGTAGTCCTGGAGCTGGTTGAGGCAGGCGCCCAGATTGCAGGACGCGAGGAGGGTGGAGGGGTCGGTGCTGCCGAGCATCCTCGTCCGCAGGACGAGGATCCTCTCGAAGAGTGGCCGCGACCGTTCCGAGTCGCCGCCCGCGTGCAGGCAGGCGGCACGCCGTTCGGCGGCCCTGAGCGTGTCGGTGTGCGACTCACCGAGCCGTGCCTCCCAGTCGCCGTGGACGATCTCCGCCAGCAGGGCGCCGGGGGCCGCTCGGTCCGCTTCGTAGAGGTAGAGGAGGACACGGATCAGCAGGGAGCGGAAGTGCTCCGGTTCGCTGCTCGGGACCTCGGCCTCGCGCAGATAGCCGAGGAGTGTCTGTACGTCCCTCGTGATCAGGGCGTACGAGCTCCAGGTCTGCGGATCGTGCGGATCGAGGGCCGGCAGCAGCGCGAGCCGGTCCCGGGCCGCGCGGCACACCGCCTCCAGCCCGATGGGGTCCGCGGCGGGATTGCTGAGGAACAGGTCCAGGACGTCCGTGTGCGCCTGTTCCACCGCCGGGTCGACGGGACGCGTCATGATGCCCGCCCGTCGGCCGCGTCGCCGGTGGCGACGAGTCGGGCCAGACGGACACCGTCCACCACATCGGGTGCAGTGCCGTCGGGAGAGGTGCAGGCGAGCGCGCGGGCCACGGCCGAGCCGAAGGTGGCGGCCAGGTCGGTGTCCAGTGCGTCGATCAGGGCGTCCGCCCCGCGTTCCAGCAGCCCCATGGCGAAGGACCAGTCCGCCGAGACGACCCCGTAGAACCTGCGCAGCGCGACGGCCGGCGCGCGCTCCAGCAGCACGGGGAACAGACGGACCACGACATCGCCGGGAATCCAGTGCTCGCCCGGCCAGCCGAACGTGCAGCGTTCCGCTTCGTGGAGGAGGCCGACCGGATCCACCAGGTCGCCGAGTACGGGCGACGCCGCCAGGGCCGCCAGCGCGTCCACGCCGGTCGCGGAACCGTCACGGGCCTTCGCGGCGACCTCCGCGGCCAGCGCACGGATCTCGTCCCTGTTCTCGGGCCTTGCCTCCGCGGCGAAGGCGACCAGATCGGCCGCCGCGGGCAGCGGTCCGGTGTCCAGCAGCCCCCGGAGCCGTCGTGTGAAAGAGGGGCTGAGGAAGGCGGCGCCGGGTGCGGGGGTCACGAGGTCCACGGCTGCCGCGTAGATCGGGTCGTCGATGCGTACCTTCGGTGCGTGGAAGGTGTATCCGGGCACCTCCCGTGCGATCCGGAACTCGTGGTACGCGGCTGCGGCGACCCTGCTCAGGCTTATCTCATCGCTCTGGTCCAGCTTCTGGGCGAGGTTCTCCAGATGGGTCTCCGTGAAGATCTGATGGGGCCGCTGCCGCCGGATCATGTCGGCCGCGAACACCTTGGACGCCCACGAGAGCATGGCGTGCCGTTGTACGTGGACCAGGAAGGTCAGTCCCTGGAGCCCCTGCATGTCCGCCTTCCGGCATCCCAGCGCGCGCACGGCCAGCTCGAAGCGGACGCGGATGTCGGGGCGCGCGTACGCCCACGCCTTGTGCTGCTCGGAGTCGTCGCCGGGGCCGACCGTCCACCGGTGCCGCGGCAGTTCGTCGAGTGAACGGTCGATCTCCCTGGCGAACGCGTCCGCCTCGGGGCCGTGGTGGGAATCGCTGCTGTCGGGGCCGTGCGCGGCCCGGTGGAGCTCCGCGAAACCGATGGCCCGTTCTCCGGGATCCGCGATCGCCCGTACGAGGGCGCCCGCCCGGTCCAGGTCCCGGTGCGCCAGCCGCCCCGCGAGACTCCGGATCGCTCTGGCCGTGTTGCCGGACGGCCCCAGCTCGACAGCGCGGACCACGTCCACCGGTTCGCGGAAGAAGTGCCCACGCGCGCGGGCGGCCCAATGATGGCTCAGGTTGAACATGCCCATGACCGCACCGATGTTCGCCTTCTCCAGTTGGTTCCTGGCGGGTGGCGCACTCGATTCGGGCGACGCGGTCGTGAAGCCCGTACCGGCACCGCCGCTCCCCCGGAGCGGGGCCGGCTGCTCGACGCTCCGCAGCACCTCCTCCAGGAGCGCGGCCGCCTGCGAAGCCTCGCCCCGGTCGAGGTGGAGGTGGGCGATGTCGGCGAGCAGCTCGTACCGGGTGAAGGAACCTGCGACACCTCCGGCCATCTGCGCCGCCCTGGCGAGGTCGTACTCGGCCATGCGCCGGACCACACCGCTCAGGTCGTCCTCCCTCTGCCGCGCGGCCCATCCGTACGCCGTCGGATCGGCCGGCGGCTCGGGGACGTCGGCATGGACCTTCTCGATGAGCCGCAGGTCCTCCGCCCGGTCCGACTGCCCGAGGGCCTTCCTGGCGGACAGCTCCGCCCATGGGCTGCTGGACCATGCGAGGCACCGGTCGACGAGAGCCCGCGCCCGTCCGGGCCACCCCCAGCGGGTCCACAGGCCGGCAGCGTCGAGGAGGGCGCGTTCGGTGATGCCGTTGACGACGACCGTGTCCAGGCGGGCCAGCAGCAGACGGGCGGCATCGGGAGCGATGCTGCTCAACGCGGTCGCGGCCCCGGTCAGTTCGGGAGCGAGCTGCCCTTCGTCGCCCGCATCGAATACCTGCGCGAGCGCCTCGGCGAGGAACCGTCGACCGGTGTCCGGATCGTGCGGCGCCCACGCGGAGGCCAGTCTCGACAGGGCCGACACCCGTACCGCCGGCCCGAGGGTGTCCAAGGACCTCTCGGCCGCCCACAGCAGCTCGGTGGCCCGTCCGGCGTCGGCGCGCTCGGCCAGGTCCAGGTAGTCCGTCCAGCGGTCCCCGCGGATCCTGCCGATGAGGACACGGGCCCTGTCCACGTCCTGCTCGGCGACGGCGGCGGCCCGGTACACGGCGTCCGGCTCCTCCTCGGGGCGGGACGCCCGCTCCGACCAGTCCCGGCCGTGCCGCCACAGCCGCAGTGCGCGTTCGAGATCGTGCGGTGCGAGGAGCTGCGCGGCTGTCTCCGCCGCGGCCTTCGCGTCCGTGCCCCGGTAGTGGTCGTTGCCGTGCCTCGGAATGGTGAGCACGGACTCGACCAGGAGGTCCAGCAGTTCCTCGTACGGGGGCTCGCCGGAGCCGGGATTCGCGTACTTCAGGATCTCCGTGACGGCGGTGAACTGCTGCGACGAGGGCGTCATCCCCGCCACGTACTCCAGGGCCTCCTGGCGGCGGCCCGTCCGGGCGAGGAGGCCGATCACCCGTGTCGGCAGTGCGTTGCCTGACTGGGCGGCCTGCCGGCGTACGACGCCGAGGTACATCAGCGCGGGCAGTCCGGAGCCCACGGGTGCGCTGTCCGCGATGTGGTGGGCGACGCTGTCGACGAGTTCGAGGAACCTGCCATGAGCTCCGAACTCCGCTCTGACAGCCCGACGCAGGCCGGGGCAGACCAGGTCGACCGCCTCGTCTAAGTTGCGCGGCCGGGCCCTGAGGAGGTGCGTGGCGAGGTGGACCAGGCCGTAGCGGTCCACCTCCGTCCAGTCCACCTCCTCCCACTTCACCGCATCGGCGCGGTAGTGCCGCACGATCTGTTCGTGCCATTCGGTCTCGTCGACCCAGCACTCCGGGTGCTTCGTCCGGGCTTCCTCCCCCGCGAGGAATTCACTGATCGAGGTGTGGAAGAAGGCGATCCGATCGTCTCTGCGGTCCAGCAGCCACCGCAGGCTCTCCAGAACCTTCCGCGCGGGTCCGTCCTGTACGGGCGTGCCGGACAGTGCGCTGAGCTGGTCCTCCGTCAGCGCTTCCCTCGCCACCGTCAGCACGCCGATGACCGGCAGGCCCACCCCCTCCCAGCCGGCCGGTTCACCGGCCCTGTTCCTCGGCCACGGGGTGAGTTCCTCGCGGGCCAGCTCCACGAAGAACCCGTACAGCCCGGGGAGACTGCCCGGTACGCCGCTGAAGACCAGGAGTTTGTCGACCAGTTCGCCGTCCTGTCCCGCGACCGCTTCGTTCAGCGCCCGTGCGTACGTCGCCAGATACAGGAAGTTGCCGGCGGCCCTCTTGACCGCGTGCCGCTTCGCGCTGCCCGGCAGGTGGCCTCTGGCCTGCTCCATGGCGATGACGGCGTCCGTCTCCAGGACGCGGTCCGCGTAGACGCGCAGGTCGTTGACGACCTGGGGTGAGCCCGCGTCGACGACCACCTCGGTGAGCCGCTCCTCCCGGGCCGCCCGGAACAGCCGGAGACCGGAGTGCGGACGGGCGGTCATGACCACCTTCACGTTGGCGGGCAGTTCGGGGGAGCGGGCCAGCCAGTGCAGGAGCCCTTTCCTGGGCTCGGTGGTGTCGTCGTCGGCTATCTCGTCCAGTGCGTCGAGCAGGATGACGATCCTGGCCTCGGGATCCTGTGCGGCCAGTACCTGTGCCGGCCCGATCAGCGCCAGGTGCGCCAGGTTGTCGGGGTCCAGCAGACGGGGCTCCAGGTGCGCCGTGCCGATCTGGACGGCTACGGCCTCGCCCGCCAGGTCTTCGATGTCCTGTTCGACCTTCAGGGTGGCGGTGCGCCGGAACGGCGACACCCTCAGGTCCTCGATCCTGATCCCGACCACGCGGCCCTCGGCCTCGACGGCATCGATGTGCTGCTTGACCACCACGGAGAGGGAATCCAGGTCGAAGAGCTCCGGGCGCACCCGCGCGAGCTGGTGCCCGATGGTCAGCAGGAACGACTGGGTGTCACCGCCGGTGAGGGCGATCCGGCTGTCCCGTCTGAAGAAGTACCGGAGCCGGTCGGGACGGGCCCGAGCCATTCCGGCGAGCAGGCTGGTCTTGCCCGCGCCCGGCTCGCCCGTCACCAGGACGTACTGACCGCGCTCCGAGTCCAGGGCCCGCTCGATCTCGGCGTACAGCCAGTCGCGCTCGACGAAGTCCGCCTCCGTCCGGGCACGGACCACGTCCTCGAAGGCCCGGCCCTTCCCGGCCCTGCCGGCGCTCACTTCTCACCGCCGGCGCCGCGGATGTCCACCCCGACCACCGTGCCGGAAGGCGCCACGCGATCGACCTTGACGGTGCCGTTGAATCTGCCCGACCGCTGGTCCGTGCGCACCCCGACCGCCTCCCCGGCCACCTCACCCGCGACCACGTCGCCCCGCACCTCGGTCGCGTGGCGCTGTCCGCCTTCGGGAACCTCGTCCACGTCGTCCGGAGCGAGGTCCGAAGCGGCAGTGGTGGGCCCCTTCGGATGCCGTAGCCCCTCCACAGCACCCGGTACCCAGATCCAGGCCTTCCCCCGGAACTCCTTCTCCTTGACCCGCACCTGTCGGAACTCGTCCTTGCGGAGGGTGGTGTGCGCCTCCCCCCGCACGACGTCACGGAAGACGGTCGCCGACACCCCGACGGCCAGGCAGGCCTCCGGTGCTTCCTTCAGGGCGGTGCGCAGGGCCGCGGAGTCGCGGATACGGGCGATCTCGACCGGGGCCGTGTCCACGAAACCGTTGGCACCCGGCGAGGCAGGGCCGAAGTGGACCGCCGCCCGGAGCCTGAGCCGTGCCTGCGGATTCCGGTTGCGGTTGAAGACCCGCAGGCCCGCATCCAGGCTGCGCATGAACACGTCGACCAGGACGGGCTCGGAGGCCTCCGCGGGCAGGACCGCGAACACCGAGTCCCCGCCCTGCTGCGTCGTCCATCCCTCGCGGTCCAGCCGTGCGGCGTCGGCGGCCTCGCCCAACAGCCGCGTGATCGCCTCCTGGAACTCGCGCTGCGTCACCACGTCGGCGCGGCCGTACCCCTCCGCATCGACTGTCAGCAGCAGCCTGCGTTCGAAATCTCCCATGCCACCCCGCCCATCGAGACCGTTCCCTGCCATGACACCTCCCGGGCTACACGTGCTCCCCGGGGGACGATGCCGTTTCACTCGAACTCCCTGGAAATCAACGGAGTCACCACATTCCGGCCGGACTGCCCGGCAGCCCTCCGCGGCCTCCCGCGGAAGGTACCGGCGCCCGCTCCCCCGAAAGCGGGCACCGGTACTGAAGTGGTACACCCGCGCACCGGTGTGAACCCCGTGGAAATACGGATTGCCGGGATCTGTGACTTCTGCCGAAGTTCCGAGAACCCACAGAAGTGACTGGTTCGGCCGCGTCGTTCGCCCCCTACTGGACGGAACACACCCCGTCGACCGGAGGAGGCGACTTCCGTGGCACCAACGGTGCAGGTCACCGACAGCCGCCCTGCGCAGTACATGTTCACCGCTCTGCACGCGACCCACCAGCACGCGGACACGAAGGCCGGCATCCTGGCAGCGGCGCAGGCGGCGCTGGCCGGCACGGCGGGAACGTGGAGCCGACAGGCCGTGCGCGCCTGTGAACAGGGCGGCGCGGGCGGTGTGTTCGCCGGAGCTTTGCTGGTCCTGTTCGTCTGCGGCCTGATCGGCGGGGCGGTGAGCCTGGCGGTGACGCTGAGCCCCCGCGTGCTGCAGGCAACGGCCGTCAACCGGTACAGCTTCGTCCATCTGGCATCGGGCCCCGACATCCTGCCCGCCGACGGCGCGGCCCCGGACGAGGCCGCGGACCGCCGGGAACTGTCGCACACCGTGCGGTTCCTCGCCCGCGTCGCCGTACGCAAGTACCGCTGGCTGGCGAGGGCGGTGGTGTGTACGGCCGTGATGGGCGTGAGCGCGGGACTGGGAGTGATCCTGCTGCCGGTCCTGGGCTGACACCGGCTCGGTGGACGCGGGGCGCACCGGGTGTGCGGGCGCCCTCCGCGGGGCATCGCCGCCCGCCTGTGGCATCGCTGCCCGCCCGCGGCATCGCCGCCCGCCCGAAAATCGGTGGAGCCCCGTCCCCGTGCCCCGATACCGTCCTTGCGCCCGCAGTCGCCCCGTCAAGGACGTGCCGTTGTACACCAAGTGAGACCCCCCGAGCGCTGATCCGTCGCGCGTCGCACCTGTGCGCCGTGCTCCTTTTCGCTGCGGTCCTCTCACTGAACCGGTGTACTTCTGTGTCCAGAACCTGGGTGGTTGTGCCCACCTGCCTGCCGATAGTCCTCCGCCGTTGCCACAGGTGCGCCTCCGGGCGCTTCCGGGCGAGCGGCAAATTCCGCGTCAACGCGAACCACAAGCTCCTCGACGCCTGGCTCCTCGCCCTGTGCACGGAATGCGGGGACACCACCAAACTCACTGTCCTGGAGCGGACGCACGTACGTTCCGTGCGGCCGGAGCTCCTGAACCTGCTGCACGGCAACGACCCCGGCCTGGCGGCCGAACTGCTCCAGGACCCGGTCGTACGGCGCCGCAACCGCATCGCCCTCGACTGGGACGACGCCTGGCGCCTCGACTGCGGGGCGCCGGACCGGCCGGATCAGCCGGAGGGTGAGGCGATCGAGGTCTCGGTCCGCTTCGCGGCGCGGATCCCCGTGCGGCCGGTGCGGCTGATCGCCGAGGGCTTCGGCCTTGCGCGGGCCGAGGCCGGGAGACTGCTCGCCGAGGGGAACCTCGTGTCGACGGTCCGCCTGAGCGGCAAGCTCTCGAGCGACTTCACCTTCACGCTCAAGCGCTGAGGCCTTCCGGCCCGGGGCCTGTCCGGCAGAATCCGATCCGCCGGACAGGCCCTACAGCGACCCTTCGCCCGCCAGGTCCGCGAGCTTCCTGAGCCTGGGCAGGTCCCGGAGGGTGGTGGAACGGTAGCCGGTCACCAGCAGGTCCTCGTCGCGGAGTTCACGCAGCACCTTGTGGACGGTCGTCTCCGCGGCGCCGATCAGGGTCGCCAGTTCGGGCTGTGTCAGCCGGCAGCCGATCACCACGCCGCCGGTCCCGGCCGTTCCGTACGACACGGCGAGTTCCACCAGCAGCCGGGCGAGGCGCACCTTCGCCGGATACCCGCGGAAGTCCAGCCGCCGCCGGTTCGCCCAGCGCAACCGGTCGGCGACGATGGCGGTCAGGGCCAGGGCGACCTCGGGGCGGCGCAGCAGCAGTCCCCGCAGTACCTGCCCCGGCACCTTCCGGGCGGTCAGCGGGCTGCAGGCGGTGACCGTCGCGGAGCGCGCGGCGCCGGTCATCGGGGCCATCTCGCCGACCGTGTCCCCGGCGGCCCGGACCGCGAGGAGCGAACCCTCACCGTTCTCCACCGTCGCCGTGACCTTGGCCAGGCCTGACAGCAGCAGCAGTACGTGCTGGTCGTCCGCCCCCTCGCTGAGCAGCACGTCACCCGCGTCGAACCGTGACCGGGTGCCCAGGCCGAGCAGCTCCTGCCGGGCCGGCGGCGACAGCATCCCCAGCAGACTGCGCGCCGGCCACTCCTCGGACCCGATGGGCACATCCATGTGCATCCCCCGTATCCAACTGCGTCCCGGCGTCCGGGCGTCCGCTCGCGCCCGCCCGAACCTCAGTCTGATCGATGCCGAGCCGTGCCGTCGCCCTTCCGAAGATCCTGGACGTGAACACCTGCCCCACGTCTCACGCCGTCGGTGCCGGTCCCGGACCCTTGCCGTGGCCGTGGCCGCCCGTGTCGTCGGCCTCGTGCTCGCCGTCCGCGACGATCGTCCACGGGCGCATCAGGTCGTCGTCCTCGTGCTCCAGCAGGTGGCAGTGGTGGATGTACGTCGCCGGCAGGGTCGTACCGCTGCCCGGAATCGACGCGATCGCATCCATCGGCGGGGTGAAGTCCTGGATGATGATCCTGGTGACCGTCTCCGGATAGGACTTGACGGTGTCCTTGTAGGACAGCGCCTCGTCCGGGGCCGGCGGAATCGGCGGGCCGGTGAAGTAGTTCGCCAGCACCGGCAGGTCCTCCGGTTCACGGCCCCCGTCGATCCACTTCTCGTAGTCCGCCTGGTATCCGACGGCGTCGATCGGCTGCCTGTTCAGCACCTGGAAGTTGATGAGGTGGACGTGCATCGGGTGGGCGTCGTGGTTGGTGTTGATGTATTCCCAGATCTCCGACGATCCCGCCTTGATGAAGTCCTGGGACGGCTCCATGAACGGCATCGCGTTGAACGTCATGGTGCTGAAGAGCTTGTGCTGGTACACGACCCATTGCCGCCGACGGGTGTCCGGTTCCGGCTCGATGGGTGTGACCGCCGGCAGTTCGAGCTTCTTGGGCGGTGTCGTCCTGTCCGCACCCCCGGACAGGGGTTCGGTGACCCGGAACTGCATGATCTCCGAGATCTGCGGTCCGAGGCCCGGAACACCGGGGTAGTGCACAGGCGCGTGGTAGTTCGTCAGCGTGATCTCCGTGCCCATGGGCATCCGGCTGAAGTCGACGATCAGGTCGTACCGCTCGGCCGGACCGATCAGGAAGTTCAGCATCGGCAGCGGGGCTCGGAAGCCGCCGTCGGTGCCGATCAGCCAGAACGGCAGGGTGGGCTGGGGCAGTACGTCCCTGGGGACGTCGAACCTCAGCCGCCAGAAGCGCTCGTTCGAAGCGTTGAGGATGCGCAACCGGTAGCGACGCGGCTCGACCGCCAGGTACGGGTACGCCTTCCCGTTGACGACCGGGGTGTCCTCTCCCTCCCTCTGGGTCATCGTGTAGGCGAGCGAGCCGTCCCGGTGGAAGGTCCGGTCCTGCAGGATGAGCGGGACCTCGAATTCGCCGCGCGGCAGGCCGAGTTTCACGTCGGCGGGGTCACGGACGAGGTAGAGACCGGCCAGGCCCGCGTAGACGTTGAGGCTGGTCATCCCCATGCCATGGTCGTGGTACCAGAGCATGGTCGCGCGCTCGTGGTTGGTGTAGCCGAAGATCGCTTCGTTGCGCTTGACCCGGTCGGGTTCCAGCGTGGCGTAGTGATCGGCGTGGAAGCCGTCCGGGCTGTACGACTGGTGCGGCATGCCGTCGGACTGCGGCGCCGTGAAACCGCCGTGCTGGTGCACGACGTTCCACACGTTGATGTTCTTGGGGAAGGGCGCTTCGCTCCTGTACGGAGGCGGAGGGCTCGGGGCGAGCTGGGGGTCCCCGCCGCGAATGGCGTCGATCACGGACTGGAACAGATGGGTGGTCGGCAGTTCGTTGCGGTACTTGGCGACGGACGGGCGGCCCTTGGTCACGTTGATGGTCGGCCCGAGATAGCCCATGCCGATGGGCTTGTCGCGATCGTGAGGGTTGGCGGCCCAGTAACCCCATACGGGTGCCGGATCGAGATCCCGGTGGAATTGCCACGAGCCCTTCCGCATCGTGATGTCGTAGTAGTCGGCGCCCGGATAGACGGAAGGATCCGGGATGGCTGTCATCGGTCTGGGCAGCGGGTCGACGTACTTCTTCAGCGGAGGGGTCTGCGGCACGCCGTCCGAAGACCCTGTCCCGTGCCCCGTCCCGTGACCGGCCCCTGTCCCGTGCCCCGTCGACGATTCGCCCGCGTTCCCGGAACAGCCTGTGGAAAGCATGGCCGCACCCCCCGCGGCACCGGCCTTGAGGAAATCCCTGCGCCCGACCATTGTCTCCAGCCTTCCCTCGCCTCACGCGGACGTGCAAGGGATACAGGGCCGGTTCTTTACGTTGCCGCAGCACGCCGGTCCTGTCCGGGAAAGCAACTCAATGAGCGGATCCCGGCAACAATTCGAATTCCATCTGCATGGGAAATCGAATTATTACCGCCTCTGAATACAGGTAAAACGATCCCACCCGGTGCGGAAGAATTCGTGCTTCCTGGACGGCCGTCAGCGCGGTGCGGTGTCGTCGGCGGGGAAAGCGGGGCCGTGGCCGGGCACGATCAGGTCGGCGGCGGCGAGTACCCGGAGCCGGGATGCCAGCAGCATCTCCTGGTCCGGGGCGACCGGGTCGTCCACCGGGCCGTTGGGGCGCCACCACAGGTCCCCGACGAAGGCCACCACACCCGCGTCCGTACCTGCCAGCAAGGTGATGTCCTCGCGGCTGTGGCCCGGGGTGCGGATCAGCCTGAGCGAGGGGGTCAGTTCGTAGCCCTCGGCGTCACGGTCGGTCCACTGGTCGTTCCGGTAGATCGCCTTGTGGTCGTGGACGCGGGCCCGGCCGAAGAGGCCGACGTTCATGGTGTTGTCCGGATGGTGGTGGCTGAGCACGACATCGGTGATGTCGTCCGGGCCCGTTCCCGACTCCGCGAGCGGCCCGAGGATCCGCTCGCGGCCGGCCACCATGCCCGGGTCGACGATCACGTGAAGTCCCCCGTCGCTGATGTAGGAGACGGTGGCG
This sequence comes from Streptomyces sp. NPDC056452, assembly GCF_042796085.1. Classification (NCBI taxonomy): domain Bacteria; kingdom Bacillati; phylum Actinomycetota; class Actinomycetes; order Kitasatosporales; family Streptomycetaceae; genus Streptomyces; species Streptomyces sp. NPDC056452. The sequence goes on along the minus strand of NZ_JBHTRI010000002.1, from coordinate 276,024 downwards.
GCCACCCCGGGTCCGGTGGAGAGGGTGTAGCCGGTGGTCAGGATGCTGTACGTGGCGCTGCGGCCGAGCGGTGCGTCTGTCATGGCCCCAAGTCTTCGCGCCGGCGCCCCTCTTCACGAGTGGCCGTACTGCCACCGATCGCGTGAATCGTGCCAGACTGCCCGCATGCCGCCCTTCGTGACCGTCGCCGCCTACGCCCCGCCCGGTGTCGGGATGCTCGGCGCCGGCATCGCCTCCGAGGTGTTCGACGCGCGCGGCCAGGACCTGCCCCGCTTCGACTTCGCCCTGTGCACGGACCGGCCGGGACGGATCCGCACCGATGTCGGGCTCCCGGTCGTCGTCGAGCACGGCCTGGACCGGCTTGCCGCGGCCGACCTGGTGATCGCCCTGCCCTGGGCGGACTTCCGTACACCGCCGGGACCCGCCGTGCTCGATGCGCTGACCTCCGCGCACGAGCGCGGCGCACTGGTCGCCGGACACTGCGTCGGCGCCTTCGCGCTCGCCGCGGCCGGGCTGCTCGACGGGCTTCGCGCCACCACGCACTGGCGGTTCACCGGCCTGCTGGCCGACCGCCACCCGGACATCACCGTCGAACCCGACGCCCTGTACATCGACGAGGGCCGGATCGTCACGGGTGCGGGAGCCGCCGCCGGTTTCGACCTGTGCCTGCACCTCCTGCGCCGGGAGTACGGCGCCACCACGGCCAACGCCATCGCCCGGGACCTGGTCCTGCCGTCCCACCGCGACGGTGGACAGGCCCAGTACCTGGCCGCCCCGGCGCCCGAGGACTGCAACGACGACCGGCTCGCCGAGGTGCTCGCCTGGGCCCGCGAGCACCTCCACGAGTCGCTTCCGGTGGCGGAGCTGGCCCGCCGGTGCCTGATGAGCAGGCGCTCCTTCGCCCGCCGCTTCGCCGCCTCGACGGGCACCACCCCCCACGCCTGGCTCCTCGGCCTGCGGCTCAGCCGTGCCGAGGAGCTCCTGGAGACCACGGACCTGCCCGTCGAGGAGATCGCCCGCCTGGTCGGCTTCGGGAGCGCCGCCGTCCTGCGCTCACAGTTCGTACGGCGCCGGGGAGTTCCGCCCCGCTCCTACCGCCGGTCCTTCAGCCGCACTCCGTAGCCGGAGGACCCTTCGACGGGCGGGTCGACCGCCCACGTTCACCGGGTCGGGAGCAGTCAGCGCTCCCGCGCCTCCTTCAAGGTGGACTGCAGGGCGAAGTAGGCGGGCTTGCGGGTGAGGTCGTCCGTCATGACCGTCGCGGAGCCCTCTCCCTCGAAGAACACCGGGACCCAGGAGTACTTGTCGGTGAAGCCCCAGATCGTGAAGGAGTTGCAGTCCTTCACGGCCAGGCACGCCGACAGGGCCTGCTGGTAGTAGTCGGCCTGCTGCTGCAGCTGCGCGTCGGTGGGCACACCGCCCTCCGGCAGGTCCATGCGCACGTCCAGCTCGGTGATGGCCGTCTCGAGGCCCAGCTTGCCGAACCGGCGCAGGCTCTCCTCGAGGCCGCCCGGGAAGCCGTAGCGCGTGCTCAGGTGCGCCTGCGAGGAGAAACCGTCCACGGGCACACGCTGCTTGAGCAGGTCCTTGACGAGTGCGTAGTACGCGTCGCTCTTGGCGTTGACGTCCTCGACGCCGTAGTCGTTGAAGAAGAGCTTCGCCTTGGGGTCGGCCTCGTGCGCCCATCGGAAGGCGTCGGCGATGATGCCGGGACCGAGCTCGCGGATCCAGATGTTCTCCTCGGTGCGCAGCTTGCCCTCACCGTCGAAGATCTCGTTCGCCACGTCCCACTGCTGGATCCGGCCCGCGTAACGGCCGACGACGGTGGTGATGTGCTTGCGCAGGATGGAGCGCAGCTCCTGGTCGGAGAAGTCGCCCTCCTCCAGCCATGCCGGGTTCTGGCTGTGCCACAGGAGCGTGTGCCCGCGCACGACCTGGTTGTTGCGGTCGGCGAAGTCGACGATGGCGTCGGCCATCTGGAAGTTGTAGCGGTTCCGCTCGGGGTGGATGTACTCCCACTTCATCTGGTTCTCGGGGGAGAGCGAGCTGAACTCCTGCCCCATGGCCTTCCGGTACTTCTTGTCCGAGGTGAAGGGATCCGGGTAGTCCTGCTCGAGGTGGTGGCCGCCACCGGCCACGGCGGTGCCCACGAAGAACCCGTCGGGAGCGGCCCGGCGCAGTGTGTCGGGCTTGGCGTGGGAGTGGTGCGCGTCCCGGTGGCCGGAGGACGGCTCGGCCGTGGCCGAGCTCGCCGCCAGTGGCAGCGACAGGGCGGCCGTGGCGAGGGCAGCGGTGGCGAAGCGCAGGTATCTCATCGGAGGACTCTCATTCCGGTCGGCTTTTTCGAAAGTTTCGATAAAATTTACGAACAAGCGCCACGGACGTTAAGAGCTATCGGCCGGGGCGTCAATACATTGCGCGGGAACCCCTTCCGGCGGCCGGGTGCCCGCGGGACAGGCGTCGGCAGTTCCTCGCGCATCGGCGGGGTCACCTGCGCGGAAGAGGCCGTATGGTCGTGCGGATTTCGGCAGTTGGGGCCGTCACATCAACCCCGGCCGTCAGCACCGCCGTTGGCCGGCGGGCCGTCGGGTCCGGGCAGGAACGATTCGCGGGGGCGGAATGAAGGTCGCGGGCAGAGGCGGATCACGGCTGCACCGGGAGGGCGTGCGCTACTTCCACGCGGTGGAGGAGGGCCTGACGGGAGTGTCCGGGCCCGGGGTACCCGCCGACAACGAGGCGGGAGTGATCGGCTGGGGAACGTCCTGGCGGATGCAGGGGTACCTGATGATGGCCGAGCGCACCGGCGACCCCCGGTACTCCGAACGTCTCGCCGAGCTGATCGACCAGGTCCTGGACGCCCGTGACGACGTACGGGGCATCGAGGACCACCGCGGCCGCAGCCGCCCGGTGTGGAGCACCGCGGGGAAGTTCACCGCCTGTTCCGTCACCGTCCCGGACAGCGGGGGCCGGCCGGCGCTGGACGTGAGCATCTGCCCACCGCACACGCGCAACCTGCAGGTCACCGTGGAGCCCGAACCCGGGGACCGGTTCACGCTGACGGTCACCGGATCCGCGCGCAAGCATGCCTTCACGGTCGACGGACTGAGCCTGGACCCCGAGTGCGCCGATCGCGCGGATCAGGCCCTCTACGAGGCGTACAGGCAGCGCAGCGGCGTCACCGCCCGGCTGCTGACGACTGATCACCGGCAGATCCGTGCCGGCACGTACACCGCTCGTCCCGCCGTGGTGGCGCTCGCCGCGCAGACCGGGATGATCGCCTACCCCCTGGCCGGGCTGGTCCGTCTCGCCCGGGAGCGGCCCGACACGGTGGCACCGTCCGTCCACGCCCGGCTGGACGGATACCTCGACGCCGCGGTGACGGCCGTCCGCGCCCATGACGAGCAGTGGGGAACCACGGGCGACGGCCGGGGCTTCTACCGCTGGCTGCCCGACGAGCCCGTCTCCTTCGCGGGCGCCGAACTCCCCACGAACGAGTTCCTGGCGATGGGCCGCACCCTGGTCCAACTGGCCGCCGTCACACGCGACGAGGAGTTCACCCAGCGCGCGGCCGCGATCGCGCGGTCGCTGCGCGACGACCTGACCGTGACGAACGGCGTGGCGACATGGCCGTACTGGCCGAGTTTCGGCCGGGTGTACACGGGCTGGTCGGCCACCGGCTCACCGGCGGAGGACGGCTCCCTCTACCGGCCGTCGTACGCCGCCGTCACCGTTCCCGAGGACGTCACCCACGCCCTGATAGACATCGACTTCCTGCGGATCTACCACGACACCCCGGCACTGCCACCGGTGTTCACCGCTGCCCAGATGCGCGCCGTGGCAGCCACCTTCACCACCCACGTCGTCCGGCGCCGCCGGCTGCGCACCCGCGTCCTGCACGACGTGGGCGGCGACGGCCGTCCGGGCACCGACCGCGAACAGGCGCACGTCGCGGGCTGGCTGCCGCTGCACCAGTGGTCCCCGGCAGTGGCCCGCCATGTACGCGCGGTCCAGCCCACCCTGCCCCCGCCGCCGCTGATGGGCGTCGACACCTACTGCGGTGCGCTGCTGGCGCGATGGGCCTGAACCCGGCCCCTGCGCCGGGGAGTCCGTCACGGACAGGCGTCCGGTGATTCCGCGATCCGGTCGAGAACCGCCCGGGCGTGGAGCACCGCTTCCTCGGCGGCCATTCGGGCGCCGAGGTCGAACGCCTCCGTGAAGGCGGACGCGCCCAGGGCGGCCCGTGCCGCTGACGTGATGCGGTCGACGTCGGCGCGTTCGGCGGGTGGGAGCGGCGCTCCCGCGCGCCGGCGGGCCGCGGCGGCGGCACCGAGGAGGACGGCCGAGCAGCAGGCGGACTCCTCGCCGTGCAGGGCGGCAGCGCCGGCCAGGCCCTCCAGGGAGAGGGCGAGGGCGCGCGGCTCGGCGAGGGAGCGGGCGATGTCCAGACCGCGCAGGTGGTGGACCGCGGCCCGGCGCGCGTCGCCCCGGAGCTCGGCGACGAAGCCGAGCTCGGCGAGGACCAGGTGGTCGCCCGCCTCCGACGACACATCGGCGTAGCCGTCGCGCAGGTGCAGCAGGTGCGTCTCGGCGGCATCGAGGTCGCCGGAGCGGCGCGCGCCGAGGGCCAGGCCCATCCCGGAGTGGATCTCGCCGTACTTGTAGCCCTGTTCGGCGGCGATGCGGCGTGCCTGTTCGTGCAGGTCGCGGGCCCGTTCCCAGTCGTGGGCGAGCAGCGCCAGCCGGCCGAGACCGGAAAGCCGCGCCGAGACCTCCGCCTCCAGACCCAGCTCCCGTGCCATCCGGAGCCCCTCGTGCTGGCGGCGCGCCGCGTCCTCGTACTCGCCCTTGATCTCGGCGAGCGCGGAGAGCGGCGACACGGTCTGCAACTCGCCCCAGGGGTCGCCCAGTTCGCGGAAGATCGTGGCGCTGCGCAGGCCGTCGCGGCCGAGCCCCGCGAGATCGCCGCGTACCAGTGCGAGCGTCGCCCGCAGGCCGAGCGCGGCCGCGGTGCCCCACCGGTCGCCCGCGTCGGTGAACAGGGTGAGGGCGCGGGTGTTCAACTCGTCGCCGTCGGCTGTGTCGCCCGCGCTGAACAGGCCGTACGCACACAGCCACAGCGCGCGGGCGCGGCGCACGGGGTCCGGGATGGCGTCGGCGGTCCCGGTGGCAGCGACACCGGTGCCGGCGGCCGCGTGGTCCCCGGTGAGGAGTGCGAACGCGGTGTGAAGGAGGGTGAGTTCAGCAGGGGCTTCCTCGGTGGCGGCGGCCAGGACGGACCGGAGGCTGCGGCGGGCCTCGGTGAGACGGCCCCGCAGGAGCCACCACCAGGCCAGTGCGGTGGCGAGCCGCACCGCCTCGTCCGCCTCGCCCGCGCCGGCGCCCCGCACCGCCTCGTCGAGTGCCACGCGCAGATTGCCGGCCTCGGCGTCCAGACGGGCCAGCCAGGACCGCTGTCCCGCGCCGCGCAGCCGGGGCTCGGCACGCTCGGCGAGCGCGAGGTGGTGGCGCAGATGGCGGTCGCGTACGGCGGTGAGGTCCTCCATCTCGTGCAGCCGCTCCGTCGCGTACGCGGCGACCGACTCCATGAGCCGGTAGCGGGGCCCGATAGGCCCGTCCACCACGACGACGAGGGACCGGTCGACGAGCCGCGTGACGAGGTCGAGCACTTCGTCCCGGGCGACGCCGTCACCCGCGCACACCGCTTCGGCGGCGTCCAGGTCGCAGCCGTCGCTGTGCACGGCGAGGCGGCGCAGGACGATGCGCTCGGGCGCGCTGAGCAGCTCCCAGCTCCAGTCGATCACCGCCCGCAGGGTCTGCTGGCGCGCGGGCGCGCCGCGCTGCCCGGAGGTCAGGACCCGGAACCGGTCGCTCAGACGGGCCGCCAGTTCCCGTACGCCCAGGACGTGCACGCGGGTGGCGGCGAGTTCGAGGGCGAGCGGGATGCCGTCGAGGCGGCGGCAGATCCCGGCGACGGCCTCGCGCTCCGACGCGTCCGGTTCGCGCGGGAAGCCGGGCGCGGAAGCGGCGGCGCGTTCCATGAACAACCGGACCGCGTCCTCGGTCGGGAGGGGTTTGACCAGGAACACCGCCTCGCCCGCCAGACCGAGCGGCTCCTGGCCGGTGGCCAGGACGCGCAGGCCGGGGGCGGTGCGCAGGAGGAGCTCGGCGAGTTCGGCGGCGGCGTCGACGACGTGCTCGCAGTTGTCCAGGACGAGCAGCGTGCGGCGGTCGCGGAGGGCGGCGGCCAGGCGGTGCGGCGGGGAGGTGGTGCCGGTGCCGGTGCCGGTGCCCGGCAGCGCGGAGGGGGCGTCGTCCCGGATGCCGAGGGTGGCGGCGACGACCTGGGCGAGGTCGGCGGAGGTGCCGGCGCGAACGCCGGCGAACTCGACGAACCAGATCCCGTCCGGGAGTTCACCGGCCTGCGCGCTGTCCCGTTCCGCGGCGGCGGCTGCCACCGCCAGGCGCGTCTTGCCGACGCCGCCGGGGCCTGTGAGGGTCACCAGCCTGGCCTGCCCGAGGAGCCGGGACAGATGGGCGAGGGATCGGCTGCGTCCGATCAGGGGGGTGAGGGGGACGGGAAGGTTCGACTGCGCGTGCGGGACCGCCGTGGGCAGGTCCGCCGCTCCTGCGGGGACGACGTCGGCGGTGCCGTCGGCCGTCGGTCCGGGTGTCAGCACCGGGTCCTGCCGGAGCACCGCCTGGCGCAGTGCTCCGAGCTCGGGTCCGGGGTCGACCCCCAGTTCCCCGGCGAGCCGGGCCCTCAGGTCGTCGTACGAGGCGAGGGCCTCGCTCTGGCGGCCCGCCGCGTACAGCGCCCGCATCTGGACGGCGCGAAGCCGCTCCCTCAGCGGGTACTGCGACACGAGGTCGGCGAGCTCCCCGCCCAGGAGCACCTGGTCGCCGGCCTCCAGGCGGGCCTCCGCCTGCTCCTCCAGCACGGTCAGCCGCTGCTCCGCGAGGCGCTGCGTCGCCCCCCGTACGAACTCCTCGTCCGCGAAGTCCGCGTACGCCGGTCCCCGCCACAGCTGGAGGGCCTCGGTGAGCAGTGCGGCACGGGCACGCGGGTCCCGCAGCGGGCGGGCCCGGGTCACGAGGGCGCGGAAGCGTGCGGCGTCCACCTCCTCGGGTCCGTCGCCGAGCCGCAGCCGGTAGCCCGGCGGCTGCCGGACCACCCGGTCCCGTCCGATGACCCGGCGCAGCTGGGAGACCTTGGCCTGCAGCGCACCCGTGGGCTTGCCCGGCGGTTCGTCGCCCCAGAGGTCGTGGATGAGACGGTCCGCGGAGACGGGGCTGCCGTCGCAAGCGAGCAGATCCGCGAGCAGCGCCCGGACCTTGACCTCGGGGACCTTGACTTCCTGTCCCTCGTCGTCCCACACCGCCAGTGGTCCGAGCACCCCAAAGCGCATACGCGCCACCGTACATGTCCGGGGGCCCGCGTCCCGGAGCCGCCGGGATCCCGCACCCGGGGCGGTTCGCCGGCCGGACCGTCAGCGCTTCCGAAGGTTCCCCGAAGCGCCACGGCGCACAGTCGGACCACCGGGCGGCACCGCGCACCGGCAGGCGACGACACCTCGGGAAGGAGCGGCAGCCGTGACCAAGTACGCGAGCAGGAAGGCCCTGGTCGTCGGTGAGGACACCGGCATCGGCCTGGCCATCGCCAAGCGCCTCGTGGAAGGCGGTGCGACGGTCCTGCTGACCGCCCGCACCGCGCAGGACCGCGTCCACGCGGCCTCCGAACTCGGCTCCGCCTCCCGCGTCCTGGACCCGGACGCCGTCGAGGCAGGTCTCGGCCCCGACGGTGCCATCGATCTGCTCTTCGCCGACGCGGTCCCCACCGTGCTGCCGCTGCTGCGGCACCTCGGGGACGGCGGCGCGATCGTGCTCACGGCCCCCGCCCCGTCCCCCGTCGCCGTCACGGCGCTCGCCGCGGAGCTCGTCTCACGCGGTATCCGCGTCAACGCGGTGGCCCCGGGCTGTATCGCGGCGCCGGGCGCCGACGCCGCACCCCTGCCGCCGATGGGCCGTCTCGGCGCCGCCGAGGAGGTGGCCCGTGCGGCGCTCTTCCTGGCCACGGAGGCGACCTTCACGACGGGCGCCCGGCTCCCCGTCGACGGCGGCCTCGGCCCGCCGTGACCCGGAGCACCACGTCCCCAGATTCCCAGATTCCCCCAGAAGATCCGGAGTCCACCACATGAGCACCGTGCCCGACACCGCGGCCGATTCCGCCGCGGCACCGGAAACGAGGAGCGGCGGCCAGGAGCAGCAGAAGCTCCCGCTCCTCGCCCTGCTCGCCCTCGCCACCGCCGTCTTCATCACCTGCCTCACCGAGACGCTCCCCGCGGGCCTGCTCACCGCGATGAGCGACGACCTCCGGGTGAGCGAGTCCGCGACCGGCCAGACCGTGACGATCTACGCGATCGGCACCGCCCTGACCGCGATCCCGCTGACCGCGGCCACCGCGGGCTGGCGGCGCAAAGGGCTGCTGCTCACCGCCATGGCCGGATTCGCCCTGGCCAACACCGTCACAGCGGTCTCGTCCGTCTACGAGCTGACGATGGTGGCCCGGTTCGTCGCGGGTGTCGCGGCCGGTCTGGCCTGGGCCCTGCTCGCCGGCTACGCGCGGCGTCTCGCGCCCGTCCATCTGCAGGGCAGGGCGATCGCCATCGCCATGGCGGGCATTCCCGTCGCGCTCTCCATCGGCGTACCCGCCGGGACCTTCCTCGGCGAGGCGCTCGGCTGGCGCGTGGCGTTCCTCTCGATGACCGCGCTCACGGTGGTGCTCCTGCTGTGGATCTTCGCGGCCGTGCCGGACCACCCGGGGCAGGAACGCGGCGAGCGGCCGAAGATGCTGCGCACCCTGCGCATCCCCGGCGTGACCCCGGTCCTGTTCGTCACGCTCGTCTTCGTGCTGGCCCACACCATCCTGTACGCGTACATCGCCGCGTTCCTCGACGACCTGGGCCTGGACGACAGCACCGGCCTGGTCCTCCTCGTCTTCGGCGCCGCCTCGCTGGCGAGCATCTGGATCGTCGGCGCCCAGATCCAGCACCGGCTGCGCAGCCTCACGATCGCCGGCGCCCTGCTCGTCGCCGTGGCCGCCGCACTCCTGGCCGTCGTCTCCGACACGACCGCACTCGTGTACGTCGCGGCCGTCCTGTGGGGCCTGGGCTGGGGCGGGGTTCCCACCCTGCTGCAGACCGCGGTCGGTGACGCGGGCGGTGAATCCGCCGACGCGGCCCAGGCCATGCTCGTCACCCTCTGGAACGTCGCGATGGCGGCCGGCGGCATCATCGGCGGCGTCCTGCTCGACGTGGCCGGCAGCGAATCCTTCCCCTGGACCGTCCTGCTGCTCCTGCTGCCGGTGATCGCGGTCGTCCTCTACGCACGCGGCGCCGGCTTCCCCGCCAGGCGCCAGGTGCCCCAGGACGTCGGCCCGGACCCGAGCTGATCCGCCCCGCGCGGGGCCGGTCCCCCGCCGCCCGGATGTTCATGATGTTTTGACACTTCACCGACCGGGTTCGGGTCATGGCTCCACCACTGGTGGAGCCGTTTCCGCTGCCCGCCCGAATCCCTCCCGCACGCCCTTCCGGGCCGCGTTTTCGCTGGTCAGGGCGCGAAGTTGCAGAATAGGCGGCCGACCCAGGAAATCGACTCCCCGGACGGTACTTTCGCCTCGTACGTACGTGCCATGTATCCACTTGGGTGCGAGCGAATACGAGTATCGAAGGGGCGTAGCGCTACATGCCGTCAAGGGAGTTACGCACAGCCGTGCCGGGCGATGGGGCGCGCATGCAGACGTTCATGGACGAGATCTTCCGGCCGTTCCGCCGGGCGGAGCAACGCCGTTGGGCGCAGTTGTACCTGTGGGCCCTGATCCATGTCTCCGGCAAGAAGACCCCGCGGCGCATGGCGCTGGCGAAGCCGTTGCCCTCGGCCGCGGCACACGGGCTGCACCGGTTCATCAACGCCAGCCCGTGGGACTGGGAGCCGGTGCGCCGCAGGCTCGCCCGGCGGATCGCGGCGAGTGCGACACCGCACGCCTGGACCGTCGCCGAACTCATCATCCCCAAACGCGGCGAGCACTCGGTGGGCGTGCACCGGCGCGTGGACACGGCAACCGGACAGACCGTCAACTGCCAGCGCGCCATGGGCCTCTTCCTGGACACCGCCACCCACTGCTTCCCGGTGGACTGGAGCATCGTGCTCGACGGAGCCTGGGACTCGGACAGGGAACGCAGACGCCGCGCCCGCATACCGGCGACCGAGACCGGACGCCCCGCCGGCGCCTACGTCCTCGGCTACGCCGCCGACGTGTCCGCGCAGCCCCAACTGCCCCGTATCCCCTGGGTACTCGACCTGACACGGTGGGACGACGCGTGCAGGGTGCTCGCGGGGCTCGCCCGGCTACGGCTGGACGTGGTGTGCGAGGTGGACCCGGACCGGCTGGTGCTCACCGGCCAGCACACGCCCACCGTGAGCACCGTGGGCGAGCTGATGGAGCTGCGGCACGCGCGGCAGACCCATGTACTGGTCCGGCGGACCGCGCAGGGCCGCACCGAAGCGGTGCCGATCCACGCGTACGCGGGCACGGTGCGGCTGCCGGGACTCGGAGCCGGTGACGAGAGCGGCTCCCGCACGTACCGCGTCCTCGAGCGGCCCGACCCGGACGGCCGGCAGCCCGCCCGGTACTGGATCACCACGCTCACGGACCGGCGGGTGGAGGAGGTCCTGCGGCTCGCGCGCAGCCGCGCCGCGGCCCTGTCGACCGTCGCCACGCTACAGAAACGGTTCGGCGTCCTGGACTTCGAGGGCCGCTCCTTCCCCGGCTGGCACCACCACATGACCATGGCCTCGGCCGCGTACGCCTACCAGCACCTGTACGCCGCTCCGGGCGCGCCGCCCCCCGAACCGGCCGAGCCGTCGGGCGAGCTCGCCGGTGCCGCGAGCTGACAACGGGCCGGGGAGAAGGGGTTGGTACTCGTGACGAACGTACTCGTGGTGGAGCGGAACGCCTCCGCGGCCGAAGCCATGGTCAGCGACCTGCGGCGGCAGGGATACACCGCCCGCGGCGTCGGCACAGGAGCGCGGGCCCTGCGAGCCTGCGCCGACGCGGACCTGGTGCTGCTCTCCCTGGACCTGCCCGACATCGACGGACTGGAGTTGTGCCGGTCCCTGCGGAAAGACAATGACACAGCCCTGATTGCGATAACCGATGCCGACGACGAACTGGAGCGTGTTCTCGCCCTGAAGGCGGGCGCGGACGACTGTGTGGTGAAAACCTGGGGATTCCGGGAAATCAGCGCCCGCATCGAAGCGGTGCTGCGCCGGTCCCGCCCCAGACCGTCCCTTCTCGACGCCATTTCCCTGCGTCCTCTCCATATCGATCCGCGAACCCGGGAAGTGCGTCTGCACAACCGGCTCATCGATGTCACGTCGAAGGAATTCGAGCTGCTGTACACCCTGGCCGCGACCCCCGAAACCGTGGTGACGAGGAGGGAGTTGATGGAAAGGGTCTGGGGAAGCAGCTGGGGGCACCCCAGCCGCACCATCGACACGCATGTGAGCAGCCTGCGAGCGAAACTCGGCCACCCCTGCTGGATTCACACGGTCCGGGGTGTCGGCTATCGGATGGGGCACGCCTGGCGCATGCCCGAGGCGTCCACCGGCTGAGCCGTCGGCGCCTGCACGAGGGGCCCCGGGGAGGGCGGTGACGCCGCCCCCGGGGCCCTCGGCGTCACCCGGGGCCCTCGGCGTCACGCGGCCGCGGGCTCCAGCAGCCGCAGCAGCGGGTGCGCCGCACCGGGCACGCCCCCCACCGCGCGCCGTGCCCACCAGGCCGACGCCAGGTTCGAGGTCAGCAGGGTCCGGTGGGGCTGCTCCCGGGCGAGCTCGGCGAGGGCGCCCAGCGTGCCCATGCCCGTACCGGTGAACAGCAGGGCGGTGCCGGCCGGGATCTCCCGCTCCCGTATGTGCCCAAGGACCGTCCCCGTCGTCACCTCGTACGGGTCGTAGTGGCCGCCCCCGTCCGGACCCGTCGCCGCCGGCACGAGCACGACATCGTCGACGACCAGCCCCGCCCGCTCCCAGAACGCGCGGGAGGTGTCGGTGAGCCACGGTTCGTACGGCGAGACGAGCGTCAGCCGGTTCACCCCGAGCGCATCGCACGCCGCGAGGATGGCCTGGGTCGACGACTGCACGGGGAAGCCCGCACGCTCGGACAGCTCGGCGCAGAACGCGCGGTCGCCGTCGGGGTCCAACAGGTAGTGCGAGGCGCTGCACGCCACCACGGCGGCGTCCAGGCGCATGCCGCCGAAGCTTTTGAGGATGCCGGGGAGCACGTCGTTGTACGTCTCCAGCATGGCCCTGAGGCCGACTCCCGGAGTCACCGGGAACCGGGACGTGTACACGTTCATTCCGGATCCGAGCAGGTGGTTGAACTCGGGTTCCGCGGTGGGGTTCTCCGGCGGCACGACGACCCCGAGCCGGGGCAGCGAGAAGATATCCATGGCCGCACAGTAGGACGCCGGTCACATCAATGGCTGTCCTGTGCCGCCGATTTGTCGACGGCCGCACAACGGTCTTGCACTCCCTTGCCCTCCTGACATTCCCTGACAGTCCCCCACACAGCCCTGACACAAACGATCTTGCCCTTTCCGGCCGTGCGGCGGAGGGTATGGAGCAGCGCCTGCCGAATCCCCAGGAATTCGACCCACAGGCTCTGTCGACAACACAATCCGTGCCGGAATCACAGACCCTGTCGGGAACAAACAGACCCTGTCGGGAACAAACAGACCCTGTCGGGAACAAGGAGTGAAGAAATGGCAGCAGCAGAAAGCCTTGAGAAAGTGCCGAGGCTGCCCCGAATATCCGACGCGACCCTGCGTGACTCGGCACACATGGCAGGTGTCGAATTCGGCCCCGCGGACGCCGCCGTCATCGCGGACCTGCTGGTGCGCACCGGCGTCGAACTCGTCGAGGTCGGCATGGTGTCCGGGCCGGACTCCAAGGACGCCGGACTCGTCCTCGCCACCCACGAGGCCGTCGGCCCCGAGCGCAGCATGACGCTCGTCGTCGTACGCGACCGCCGGCAGGTCGCGCGGGCCCTCGACGAGGCCGAGCGCCTGGGCGTGCGCCACATCATGTACTCCATCCCCACCTCCGAGCAGCACGCCCGGCTGAAGCTCGACTCGCACAGCCCCAAGTACGTCGAGAAGCTGGCCCGTTCGGCGGTCTCCCAGGCCAAGGAGCGCGGCTTCCACGTCACCTTCAGCGGCGAGGACGGCGCCCGCACCCCCAAGGAGCGGCTCGTCCCCTACGTCACCGCGGGCTTCGAGGCCGGCGCCGACCGGTTCCGGCTCGCCGAGACCGTCGCGTACCTGTCGCCCTGGCAGATGGAGGAGGTGATCGCGGACCTCGTCGCGATCGACGGCTCCGAGATCGAGATCCACTCGCACAACATGCTCGGCATGGCCGTCGCCAACTCCCTCGCCGCCGTCCGCGCGGGCGCCCAATGGGTCTCTGCGACCGTAGGTGGCATCGGCGAGCGCGGCGGCAACGCTCCGCTGGCCGAGCTCCTCACCTCACTGCGCGTCATCCATGGCGACACCCGCTTCGATCTGAGCCACCTCACCGAACTGTCGCGGGTCGCGCTCAGGGGCGCCGGCCTCGGCGACGCCTTCCAGTCGGGGCCGACCACACCGCACGCCTTCGCGTACGAGCTGCCGGGCCAGCTCAGCCACCCGGCAGCGTACGAGACCCTCCCGGCCGAACTTGTGGGCAACACCCGCGAGCTGCGGGTACGCAGCCGCCTGACACCGGCCCTCGTCACCTGGGCGCTGGCCGACTCGGGCCTCCTCGTCGACGTCGCCGCCTTCACGCCCTGGCTGGCCGAGCAGCAGGAGCGGAACGGCCGCCCGCTGCTGGACCGGGACGCGATCCGCAAGGCCGCCATCGACTTCCAGCCCGCCTGAACCGCATCACCCGCAGGGGTGCGAGCCCCCCTCCCACCCGGGCCGTCCGGCCCGGTCCCCCGAAAGCCGACACCCGCGTACGACCTACGGAGTTGAACCATGTCCACCGCCACACTCACCGGCATCTGCCCCGAGTGCGAGACCGACCTGACCGTGCCGCCGGTCGTGAAGGGCGAGACCCTTTCCTGCCCCGAATGCATCCTCACGCTCCGCGTCGAGGACATCAAGGACGGCCACCTGACGCTGGTCATGGTCGAGGTACAGCTCCGCGACTGGGGGCAGTGACATGGGCGGCAGCGTCGCCCTCGTCGCCGACCGCGTCAGCTGGGAGGAACGCCTGCTGATCGAGGCGGCCCCGGCCTTCGGCCTCCGCCTCGACTGGGTCAACGACGAGTCCCTGTGCCTCGGCCATCCGGACGCCCCGTCCGTCAAGGGCTACGACGCCCTGCTGGTACGCAGCCGCAGCTACACCCGCGGCGGACTGATCGCCACGCTCGCCGAGGCGGCCGGCGTCCCCGCCCTGAACACCGCCCGCGCGATCCACGCCTGTGAGAACAAGGCCGCCCTGCGCGCCCTCCTGCACACCGCGGGCGTGCCCGTGCCGGACCACCGGCTCGTGCTCTCCCGCAAGGACTTCGAGAAGGCCCTCGACGAGCTGCCCCTGCCGGTGGTCCTCAAGCCCGTCTTCGGCGGCATGGGCAAGCGGGTCACGCTGATCCGGCACGCCGACACCGCCCAGTCCGTGTACGACTACGTCGAGGACCTCGGGCACGCCTTCGAGCAGGCCTGTGTGGTCGAGCCGTACCTCGGCGGCAGCTCGGTGCGCTGCCTCGTCGTCGGGCGCGAGCTGATCGGCGCCGCGGAGTTCGAGAGCGGCGGGACCGACTGGCGCAACAACGCCGCGCTCGGCAACAAGAACCGCGCCGTCGCCCACGACCCCGATGTCACGAAGATCATCGACGGTGTGGTGTCCGTGCTCGGCCCCGGAATCTACGGGGTCGACCTCTTCCGCACCCCCGACGGCTACGTCGTCAACGAGGTCAACCACGCCCCCGGCTTCCGGGCGGTCGCCTCGGCGACCGGTGCGGACATCCCGTCGGCCATCGGCCGTTACGTTCAGGAGCTACTCGCATGATCCGTGCAGGAGTCGTCGGCGCCTCCGGGCTAGCCGGCGGCGATCTCATCCGGCTGATCACTCAGCACCCCGACCTGGAGCTGGCCTTCCTCGGCGGCTCCTCCCACATCGGCAGGCGGCTGTCCCAGCTCCACCCCGGTCTGCGCATCGACCAGGGCCTGACCGTGCAGCCCGTGACCGAGGCCGTGGCCGACCAGGTCGACGTCCTCTTCCTGGCCACCCCGGCACCGGTCTCGGCCGAGCTGGCCGCGCTGTTCGCCGACCGGATCCCGGCCGTCGTCGACCTCAGCGGCGCCTTCCGCATCCGCACCCCGGAGCTCCACGACCGCTGGTACCCGAAGGTGAAACGGCGTACCGACCTCGCGGACCGCTTCGTGTACGGGGTTCCGGAGCTGATCGGCGACCAGCTGAAGGACGCCGCGCTGATCTCGCTGCCCGGCTGCTACGCCACCGCGATCACCCTGGGCCTGGCGCCGCTCACACTCGGCCTCGGCCTGGACCTGAAGACGGTCGTGGTGGACGGCAAGAGCGGATCCAGCGGCGGCGGCCTGCACCTGCGCACCTCCAACCTGCACCCGTTCCGCAGCGGGGCCATCGCCCCGTACTCCCCGACCGGCCACCGGCACGCCGCCGAGGTCCGGGACTTCCTGGAGCGGAGCAAGCCCGGCGCCATCGAGTCCCTGTCCATGTCCGCGTACGGCGTCTCCCATGTGCGCGGCCTGCTCACCAGCTCGTACGTCTTCACCGACGAGAAGGTCGACCAGCGCGAGCTGTCGCGGGCCTATCTGCGCTTCTACAAGGGACGCCCCTTCGTCCGGGTGCGGCGGCACGACGAGACGCTGATCCCGGTACCCGACCCGCAGGCCGTACTCGGCTCCAACTTCTGCGACGTGACGGCCCTGCACGACGAGGAGGGCGGCCGGATCGTCGTGCTCGCCGCACTCGACAACCTCGTCAAGGGCGCCGCCGGCCAGGCGGTGCAGGCCGTGAACCTGCGGTTCGGGCTGCCCGAGGAGACGGGGCTGACGATGCAGCCGGTGATGCCCGCATGAGCGCGCAGCACCACAACCGTGTCCCGACCGTGGTGAAGCTCGGCGGCAGCTGCCTCGACGACCTCGACGGCGCGTGGTGGGACGATCTCGCCCGGCACGGGCAGGAGCGGCCGCTGATCCTCGTACACGGCTGGTCCAAGCCCCTGAAGAAGCTCGGACCCCGCTACAGCGAACCGTCCGCGATCCTGCGCGACCGGTACGGCAACCAGAGCCGGTGGACCACGCCCGAGGTCATCGAGGACATCAAGACCGTCAGCGCGGAGCTGGCCGAGGACGTCCTGGGGCGGCTGGAGCGGCGCGGTATCACCGCGGAGCGGCTGCTGGGCAGCGACGGCCTGGTGGACGCCGGCGAGGGCGAGAAGTGGTGGTGGCGGGAGAAGCAGCTCGTCGAGCTGGAGAACCTCGTCGGCCCGATCACCGGGGTGGACCCGGCACCGCTGAAGAACCTGCAGCCGCGCCACGCCTACCTCGTCACGCCGCTCGCCCGGAACGGGGCGGGCCGGGAAGTCAACACCGACGCCGACCGGGCCGCCGCCGCGATCGCCGGCGCCACCGGCGCCACCGACCTGGTCCTGGTCACCGACGTCGCGCACCTGCTCATCGACGGGGAGCCGGTGCGCCGGATCACCGCGCAGGCCGCGGCGGCCTTCCGCGACAAGGGCGCGAAGGGCGGCATGCGCAAGAAGCTGCGGGCCGCGGGCGAGGCCCTGGAGCACGGTGTGGAACGGGTCGTCATCGGCAGCGCACCCGTCTCCCACCTGCTCGACGCCCGCACCGGAACCGTCATCACCCGAGCCCAAGGAGCGAACACATGACGCGGTCCCGTGTGCTCGTCGTCAACAACGGAACCCTGTCCCTGAAACAACTCCGGTCCCGCCTGGAGGAGTTGGGGTCACAGACCGAGGCTGTCGACGTGGCGTCCGTGCCCGCCCGGCTGGACGGGCGCTACCGGGCGATCGTACTGAGCGGCACCAAGGTGCGCGCCTACGACCGTGACCACTACAAGCCCCTCATCGACCTCGTCAGGAGCGCGGACGTCCCCGTCCTCGGCATCTGCGGCGGCATGCAGATCATCGCCGTCGCAGCCGGCGGACACCTCGCGGAGGGGCCTCAGCGGGTCGGCGGCCACGAGGCGCAGGTCGACACGGAGGAGCCGCTCTTCACCTACGTGAAACCGACGGTCACCGTCTTCCACCGGCACACCCTCTACCTGCGGGAAGCCCCGCCCGGCTTCCGCGCCATCGGCCGCTCCGCGCACGCGCCCGTGGAGTTCCTGCGCTCCGACGACGGGCGGATCCTCGGCTCCCAGGCCCACCTGGAGTTCCGCAAGGACGGCCTGGAGATCCTGCGCGGCTTCGCGCAGCTCTACCGGTGACCCGCCCCTTCCGCACCGACTTCCCCCTCCCACCTACGGCCACAAGGACTTGGCAATGAGTGCTCTGGAAGACCCGCAGGCTCCCGCGTTCACCGTCCACCTGAACGGGAGCGGCGGCACGATCAAGGGCTGGGTCGTCGTCGACACGCTCGTCGACGGCCTGGCCATGGGCGGAACCCGGATGACGACCGGGGTCAGCGAGGAAGAAGTGGCGGGTCTCGCCCGCGACATGACGGAGAAGTTCACGCTCGCCGGCCTGCGCATCGGCGGCGCGAAGGCCGGCATCGTCTCCGACGGCACGAACCGGGAGGAGACCTTCCGCACCTTCGGCCGCACCGTCAAGCCGCTCCTGCACGGCGGCATCCACCTCGGCATCGACATGGGCGTCACCCCCGCCGACCGGGCCGTCTTCTTCGCCGAGGCCGGCTACGACCCGCGCTACCGGCTGGGCGCCCCGGACATGCCGATCGACTGGCGCACCTACTACGAGCCCCTGATCGACGCCACCGGCCACGGTGTCGGGGTCGCCGCGATCACCGCCCTGGAGGCGAGCGGCCGTACGGAGCCCGCCCGGGTGGTGGTGCAGGGCTTCGGCGCGGTGGGCCGGGCGGTCGCGCGGTTCCTGGAGGAGCGCGGGCACATCGTCGTGGGCATCGCCGACGTGCAGGGCACCATCAGCGCGGACCGGCTGCCGGTGGCCGATCTCGTCGCCGTGACCGACGAGTTCGGGCGGATCGACCGCTCCCGGCTGCCGCAGCACGTCACCGTCTCCGGCGAGCCGGAGGCCTGGCTGGACGTGGATGCGGACCTGCTGGTCCTGGCGGCGCAGAAGTACGCGCTCACCGCCGAGAACACGCACCGTCTCCGGGCCGGCCTGGTGGTCGAGGGCGCCAACCTCGCCTCCAGCGACGCGGCGAAGGAGAAGGTGGCCGCCTCGGGAGCCGCCCTGGTCCCCGGTGTGATCGCCAACATCGGCGGGGCCGCGTCGGCCGCCCTGGCGGTCACCCGCGTCGTCCCGTTCGACCTCGCGGCCGAGGCACGCAAGGCGTGGGTGTTCGACTGGGTCGGCGACCGGGTACGGCAGAACACCCGGGACCTGCTGGACATCGCGGCCGCCCGGGCGGGCAACCCGCTGCCCGAGCTGCTCGCGGCCCGCCGGAAGGACCTCCGATGAGCACGGCGGCCACACGACCGGCGGCCGCGGCGACGACGGCAGCTGCGACGACCGCAGCGGCTGCGGAACCGTCGCCGCCCTCGGCCGCCGCCTCCTCGGCCGAGGAGCGGGCGGCCGAGTACCGCCGCCGCGGCTGGTGGCGGGACGAGACCTTCCTCGACGACCTGCACCGGCAGGCGCGCCTGCACCCGCACCGGCTGGCCGTCGCGGGCCGACGCGTCGCCGAGTCCCGCACCGACACCCTCGACTACGCGGAACTGGACGCCCTGACGGACCGCTTCGCCCACGCACTGCTCGACCTGGGCGTACGGCGCGGCGACTTCGTGGCCGTACAGCTCCCCAACCGGTGGGAGATGGTGCCGCTGATCTTCGCCTGCATCCGGACCGGCGCCGTCATCTGCCCGATCTCGCCCGTCTGCCCCGCGGACGAGTTGCGCCACCGCCTCGGCCTCACCGGGGCCCGGGTCTGCGTCACCCTCCCCGAGTGGTCGGGAACGCCCCTGGCGGAGATCGTCACGCGGCTCAAGGACGACCTCCCCTCGCTCGAGCACGTGGTGGTGGTCGACGGCCCGGCGCCCGAGGGCGCGCGGTCCTTCCACGACCACTTCGTGGCCGAGGCGCGGGAGGAGCAGGAGGGAGCCGCCGTCCCGGACGGCCGGGCACTCGGCCCCGACGAGCCGTTCGTGGTCCTGTTCACCTCCGGCACCACCGGAGCGTCCAAGGGCGTCCTGCACAGTCAGAACACGGTCCACTCGGCGGTACGCGGATACGTCGACGCCTTCGGGGCCGGGGACGACTGGGTGGCGGCCGTGTCCACACCGCTCGTCCACTACTCGGGGTTCGCGCAGGGCGTCCTCGCGGGTGTCCTGCTCGGCGGCACCGTCGCCTTCCAGGACGTACGCCGCAACGAGGCGCTGCTCGACCTGGTGGAGCGGTACGGCGCCACCCTGCTGTACGGGCCGCCCGCCACGCTCGCCGACGTGGCCGCGTCGCAGCGGGCGGAGAAACGCGACACGAGCACCCTGCGGCACGTGGTCATCGGCTCGGCCCAGGTCCTTCAGGAACTGGCCGACGAGGTCCACGAGACTCTGGGCGCGCGCACCTACTCGCTGTGGGGCATGTCCGAGAACGGCCCCGTGACCACCACCCGGCCCCAGGACCCCGAGAACTGGGCGGCCCACAGCAACGGCAGCGCCATCGACTCCATGGAGACCCGCATCGACACGTCCGGCGCCGGCGGCGGGAGCGGCTCCGTCGGCCGCCTCAAGGTGCGCGGTGCGTCGCTGGCGCTCGGCTACCACCGGCGCGACGACGCGTTCCGGGCGGAGCTGGACGCGGACCGCTGGTTCGACACCGGGGACCTCGCACGGGACGACGGCCGCGGCGGCATCCGCATCATCGGGCGGGCCCGCGACGCGATCCTGCGCGGTGGCCTGGTCGCGCCGGTGACGGAACTGGAGGCGGTCATCGGCGGCCACCCGAACGCCGTCGAAGCGGCGCTGGTGGGCCTGCCGCCCGACCGGGAGGGCGCCGAGACGGTGATCTGCGCCGTCGTGGTCCCGCGCGGCGGGGCGGGTCCGTCGCTCGGCGCACTCCGTTCCCGCATCGGGGAGGCGGGCCACGACCCCCGCTTCCTGCCGGACCGCGTGGAGCTGGTCACCGCCCTCCCGAAGACCCTGACCGGCAAGGTCCGCAAGGCGGAGCTCCGGCAGCGGTACGCCACGGCGACGCCCTGAACCGGCCCCGCACCCCGGCCCCTCACCCCACCACCCCGACCGCTGGAGCTGTCATGCCCGAACCCGCACCGGTCTCCATGTCGGCGACCCTCGCCGCCGACGAGGCCCTGGCCCGGCGCCGCCGGGCCGGGGAACGGGTGCTGCCGATGGCGAGCGGCGAGATCGGCCTGCCCGTCCTCGCCACGCTGAGGGACCGGCTGGCCGCGGCGGCGGGCGAGAACGCGTACGGCTCCGTCGCCGGAAGTCCCGCGCTGCGCACCGCCGTCGCCGGGTACTGGGAGCGGCGCGGCCTGGGCATCGACCCGGAGCTGGTGGTGGCCGGACCGGGCAGCAAGGCGCTGCTGTTCGGACTGCTGCTCGCCATCGGCGGCGACGTGGTCGTGCCCGTACCGAGCTGGGTCAGCTACGCGGCGCAGGCCCGCCTCGTCGGGGCGTGCCCCCTCCCCGTACCCATCCTGCCGGGGCAGGGCGGCGTACCCGATCCGGACCGGCTGCGCGAGGCGGTCGCCGACGCACGGGCCGCCGGGCTGAACCCCCGGTCCGTGGTCGTGACGGTGCCGGACAACCCGACCGGCACGGTGGCGTCGGACGCCACGGTGCGGCGGCTGGCGGACGCGGCCCGCGCGCTCGACCTGGTCATCGTGTCCGACGAGATCTACCGCGATCTCGTGTACGACACCTCCCGGCCCGCCGTGTCCCCGGCGGCGCACGCACCCGAGCGGACCGTCGTCACCACCGGCCTCACGAAGAACCTGGCGCTCGGCGGCTGGCGTACGGGCGTGGCCCGGCTGCCGGACAGCGACCTCGGGCACGCCCTGCACACCCGCCTCGTCGCCGTCGCCAGCCAGATCTGGTCCAGTCCGCCGGCGCCCGTACAGAGCGCGGCCGCGTACGCGTTCGGGGAGCCGGCGGAGGTCACCGCGCACATCGCGGCGAGCCGTCGGCTGCACGGGACGGTGGTGCGCGCGGTCGCCGGCCGGTTCACCGCCGTGGGCGCACAGCCGGCCCCCGTCGTCGCGACCTGCTACCTCTACCCGGACTTCGAGCCCCTGCGGGACCGGCTGGCGCGGCGGCACGGCGTGCGCGGCGGCGACGACCTGGCCCGGCTGCTCTCCGAGCGGTACGGAGTCGGCGTCCTCCCGGCGAGCGCGTTCGGGGAGCCCGGCCGCGCCCTGCGGATCCGAGCCGCGACCAGCAGCTTCTACGGCGACTCCGACGAGCGGCGCAGGGCCGCCCTGACGGCGCCGGATCCGCTCGCCCTGCCGTGGATACGGGAGGCGGTCGACCGGGTCGGTGAGGTCCTGGCCGACCTGACGGGCGCGGACGCTCCGGCCCCCGCGGCCGCCCCTCGGTCCTGACACGCGTCAGCCCGCATCACCCACATCGGCCCACATCGGCCATTTCAGCCCTGGAGGAATTCCCCATGTCCCAGTCCGTTCCCCCCGCTCTCCCTGTTCTCCCCGTCCTGTTCGAGGCCACGTACGCCGGCGGACGCCATGTCGGTTTCGGCAGGCCCGAGGACGGCACGCCGCAGACCCTGTACCGGGTGGCCGACGGGCAGGTCGCCGCCGCCTTCCTCTCGACCGACGGTTCGGAGACCGCCCTGAAGGCCACCCTCACCGAGGGCGCGGAAACCGTCACCGTCACCGTCGGCGACCCGGAGCTGAGGCTGCTGCCGCCGCTGCTGCCGACGGCCACGGGCAACGCGCTGCTGAGCGGTTTCATGGGCACGCACAAGAAGAAGTGGAACGGCGAAACCGCCCCCGAGGGCGGGGAGTTCACCCCGCCCAAGTGGTTCTTCAAGGGGTTCGGCGACTGGGTGCGGCTGCCGGGCGAGACCTTGGACGTGCCCGCAGCCCCGGTCGCCCTGATCGAGGAGCCGGAGGTCACGCTGGTCTACGTCAACGACGACGACGGCACGCCCCACTACGCCGGCTACACCTTCGGCAACGACCTGTGCGACATCGGCCTGCACCGCCAGGACCCCGGCTACAACCCGTACTGCAAGCTGTGCGACACCGCGCTCACCCCGTGGCTGTTCCTCGGCCCGCCGCCGCGCACGGTCACCGGGCGGGTCACCATCGTGCGGGACGGCGCGACGGCCTGGGAGGGCAGTTTCGACTGCGGCGCCGACGCCCTGTACTACCGGGTGCAGGACATGGCGTCACACCTGTTCTCGTTCCCCGCGGTACGGCGGCCCGGACAGGTCAACTACGTGCTCCTGGGCGCCGACGAGGCCAGTTTCCACGACGGGTTCCGGATCGCCGACGGCGACCGCATCGCCATCGACGTGAAGAGCCACGGCGTGGCCTTCGAGAACACGGTGCGGTACGTCTCCCCGGCCCCTCCCGCCACGCCGTCCGTGACACCCGCGGCAGCCCCGACGGCGTGAACAGCTCATGAAGTAAGGCCTGTTGGCCTGTCCACGCCGCCACCGGCCCGTGCACGCTCTGAGGGCCCCACCCACAGCCGGACCTTCGCAGGAGGAGACCGCACCGTGCCCGTCACCGGAAAGAAGCAGGTGCACCTCGCCGCGCAGCTGCCCGGCATCCACAACGTGACCGTCTGGTCGGACCCCCGGTCCGGGAGCCAGATCTCCATCGACTCCTTCATCCGGCTCGCGCAGACCGTCGAACGCGGCAGGTTCGACTTCTTCTTCCTCGCCGAGGGGCTGCGGCTGCGCGAGCACAAGGGGCAGGTATACGACCTGGACATCGCGGGACGCCCGGAGAACCTGACCGTGCTCAGCGCGCTGGCCGCCGTCACCACGCGCCTCGGCCTCGCCGCGACCGTCAACGCCACCTTCAACGAGCCGTACGAGGTGGCGCGCCGGCTCGCGACGCTCGACCACCTCAGCTCCGGGCGGTCGGCCTGGAACGTGGTCACCAGCTACGACGCCTTCACCGGCGAGAACTTCCGCCGCGGCGGCTTCCTCGACGAGGCCGACCGCTACACCCGGGCAGCCGAATTCCTGGCCACCACACGTGAGTTGTGGAACAGCTGGGCGGACGGGGATCTTCGCGCCGACGCGGCTGCGGGAGAGTTCGTACGTCCCGGGGCCGGCCGGTTCGCCCATCACGGGGCGCACTTCGACATCTCGGGCCGGTTCACGACACCGCCCGGTCCGCAGGGACACCCCGTGATCATCCAGTCGGGCGAGTCCGACGCGGGCCGCGAGTTCGCCGCGTCCGACGCGGACGTGATCTTCAGCAAGCACAACCAGCTCGACGCGGCCCGTGACTTCTACCGGGATGTGAAGCGGCGCCTGGCCCGGTACGGGCGCACCCCGGACGAGCTGAAGATCATGCCCACCGCCAACGCCGTCATCGCCGACACCGACGAGGAGGCCGTCGCGTACGCCGCCGAGGTCAGTCGCGACCTGGTGAGCCCGCAGACCGCGATCGCCCACCTGGAGGCGGTCTGGGGCCGCGACCTGTCGGGGTACGACCCGGACGGGCCGCTGCCCGTCATCGAGCCCGAGGACGACGCCCATTTCCTGAAGGGCCACTCGGTGTTCCGCAAGGGCCGCGCCGAGACGGCCCGGCAGTGGCGGAAGCTCGCCGAGGAACGCAACCTGAGCATCCGCGAACTGGTCATCGAGGTCGGTGGCCGCCAGACGTTCGTCGGCAGCCCGCGGACGGTCGCCGACGCCATCGACCACTTCGTGCAGACCGAGGGCGCCGACGGCTTCGTCCTCGTCCCCCATCTGACCCCCGGCGGGCTCGACGACCTGGTGGACCGGGTGGTGCCGCTGCTCCAGGAGAAGGGCGTGTTCCGCGAGGACTACGCGGGGACGACGCTCAGGGACCACCTGGGCCTGAGCACCCCCGACCGCTCCGAACGGCCCGCGGACCGGAAGCCCGTGGACAACGAGAAGGAGGCCTCGTGACCGGCACGACCGGCAGCACCCCGCTCCACCTCGCCGTCGCCCTCGACGGCGCGGGGTGGCACCCGGCCGCCTGGCGGGCGGCGGACGCCCGGCCCGGTGAGCTGCTCACGCCCGCGTACTGGGCCGGCCTGGTCGCCGAGGCCGAGCGCGGCCTCCTGGACTTCGTCACCTTCGAGGACGCCCTCGGACTGCAGACCGCCGCCTTCCACCTGCCGGACGACCGCACCGACCAGGTCAGGGGCAGCGTGGACGCGGTGCTCCTCGCCGCCCACCTCGCCCCCCTCACCGAGCGCATCGGCCTGGTCCCGACGACGAACGTCACGCACACCGAACCGTTCCACCTCGCCATCGGCATCGCCACGCTCGACCACGCGAGCAAGGGCCGTGCCGGCTGGCGCCCGCAGATCTCCTCACGCGCCGCCGACGCCTCCCACTTCGGCCGCCGCACCACACCTCGGCTCACCGACGACGACGTACGCGACCCGGAGCTGATCGCCGCCCGGCTGCGCGAACTCTTCGCGGAGGGCGCCGAGGTGGTGGAGGCGGCACGGCGGCTGTGGGACAGCTGGGAGGACGACGCGGAGATACGGGACGCACCCACCGGCCGCTTCATCGACCGCGACAAGGTGCACCACGTCGACTTCCGGGGAACGCGGTTCAGCGTGAAGGGCCCCTCGATCACGCCGCGGACCCCGCAGGGGCAACCCGTGGTGGTGAGCCTCGCGCACGCCTCCACCCCGTACGAGTTCGCGGCGCTCGGCTCCGACCTCGTCCACGTCACCCCGCACGACCGTGCGGGCACCGCGGCGGTCCTCGCGCAGGTCGACGAGGCGGTGGAGCGCACCGGCAGGGACATCCGGGACCGGCCTCTGCGCAGGTTCGCGGAACTCCTGGTCTTCCTGGACGAGGAGCCTGGCGCGGCCGCGGACCGCAAGGCCCGCCTGGACGACCTGGCCGGCGCCGAACTCGCCTCCGACGCCGAGATCTTCACCGGCACGCCCGGCGAGCTCGCCGACCTGCTGCTCGACTGGCGCACCGCCGGCCTCGACGGCTTCCGGCTGCGGCCCGGCACGCTGCCGCACGACCTCACCGCGATCACCCGCGGCCTGGTCCCGGAACTCCAGCGGCGCGGTGTGTTCCGTACCGCGTACGAGGCCACGACCCTGCGCGGCCACCTGGGACTGCCGCGCCCCACCAGCCGCTACGCGGAGGCGGCAGCCCGCCGATGACGGCCGGGCGCGCCGGGCCGGCACCGGTCCGCCCCACGGTTCAGCGGGCCGCCGGGGCGCGCAGGTCGAGGGTCCAGTTCTGGCCGACGAGGTCGTGGCCGAAGCTGTGGTGAGGCTCCTCGTCGGTGAGGGTGAAGCCGAGGCCCTGGTAGATCTTTCGCGCGGCCACCAGGACGTCGTTCGTCCACAGCGTCACCTGCCGGTAGCCGGCCCCGCGCGCGAAGGCGAGGCACTCCTCGGCCAGGCGGGTACCGAGGCCGAGGCCCCTGGCCTTCACGGTGACCAGCAGGATGCGCAGTCTGGCGATCCCGGGTTCGTCGCCGGCGACGAGGAAGACGCAGCCGGCGCGCTCGCCGTCGACCTCGGCGATCCACGCGGCCTCCTTCGCCGGGTCGTGGCCGGTGCCGTAGTCGGCCACGATCTTGGCGACGAGGGCCTCGAAGTCGCTGTTCCAGCCGAACTGCCGGTCGTAGACCTCACCGTGGGTCATCACCACCCAGCCCAGATCCCCGGGGCGGTCGGCGCGGCGTACAACGACGTGCGGCTGATGGTCCCGCTGCGACATGGGCTTTCCTCTCCTGGCCACAGGGCGGCACCCGGGCCACTGACACAACTGTTTCAGTAACGATAGGCTACCTCCATGCCCCAGGAAGCGACAGTTCCCTCCGCCCGGCAGGTCGAGCTGCTGGAAGCCGCCTACCGGTACGCGCTCGCGCACGGTCTGTCCGACCTTTCCCTGCGCCCGCTCGCTGCGGCTGTCGGCTCCAGCCCCCGCGTCCTGATGTTCCTGTTCGGCAACAAGGACGGCCTGGTCAGGGCACTGCTGGCACGGGCGCGCCAGGACGAGCTGACGGCTCTGGAGCAGCTCGGGGACGCCGAGCAACCCATCGGCCTGGCTGCAGCGGCGGAGCGGATCTGGTCCTGGCTCGCCGCCGGGGACCACCGTCCGCTGCTGCGGTTGTGGGCCGAGGCGTACGCCCGGTCCCTCGTCGAGCCCGAGGGCGCGTGGGCCGGCTTCGCGCGCGCCACCGTGAACGACTGGCTCGACGTCCTGGCCGCCTGCCAGCCCGCATCCGAACGCCGCACCGGGGACGGCGTCACCCGCCGCACCCTGGCCCTGGCCGTGCTCCGCGGCGCGCTGCTCGATCTCCTCGCCACCGACGACGAAGCCCGCACCACCGCCGCCGTCCACCACCAGCTCGCGCACCTGTCCGCCCCGGCCTCCCAGGATTGACCGCCGCTACTTCGCGGGGGTCCGGGTTCGCCGGTGGTCCAGGGCCTCCGCGCCGAAGCCGGCAACGACGAGCAGGCATCCCAGCCAGAAGAAAGACATGCTCTGCCGCTCCACTCCGCCGAGCAGGATGGCCGCGAGGCCGACGGACGGCAGGAGGACCCCGGCGGCCGCCCACCGACGTGCCCTGAGCGCGAAGTTGACCGCGGAGGCCGAGCTGAGCACGAAGAGCACCGTCATCACAACCATGGCTATGCGCATGCGGGCAGTGTGCCCGGGCGCCCTCCGCGTGCGCCGGTCGGGGCGGCGGCCGGGTGCCGCCGCCCCGCCGGTGCGGTGTTACGGGTGTGCTCTGCCGAAGGTCAGCCGGCGCTGCAGGAGACCGTCGGCCAGGTCCAGGATCCGTTGGCCTGGAGGGTGACCCCGAAGTTGTTGCCGCTGCCGTTGGATTTGGCCGTCAGTACCTGGGCGCTCGGGTAACTGGCGGTCGTGTTCCAGGTGGAGAGGACCTTCTGCGGGGACGGGACGTTCATCGTCACGGTCCAGTTGCTGGAGCCCGAGACCGCGACGTTGAGGTTGTAGCGGTCGCTCCACTTCTCACCTGCGGACAGGGCGGCGGTGCAGCCACCGCCACCGCCGCCGCCACCGCCACCACCGGAGGAGCTGCCCAGCGTGATGTTGGAACTCCCGCTGCTCTGGTAGCCCTCGGTGGCCATGATCATGTAGTTGAAGGTGCCCAGGTTCATCCCCTTCTGGGCCCAGGCGTCGAAGTGGTTGCCGGTGGTGATGGTTCCGCCGGTTCTCTTCGCCTGCCTGACGCTCCAGAACTGCTTGAACGTCTTGGTGCCTTCGATGGAGGGGGCGTTGGTCCGCGTCGTCTCGTAGATGTCGTACGTTCCGCCGTCGCTGGAGACGGTGCCCTTGAACGTTCCCGTGGGCCGGTAGGTGCCCCAGTTGTCGACGATGTAGTACTCGACGAGCGGGTTCGTCGACCAGCCGTAGAGCGTCAGGTACGCGTTGCCGGACGGGTTGAAGGTGCCCGAGTAGGTCACGCTCCGGCGCCCGCCGGTGCTCCAGCCCTTACCGGCCACGAAGTTCCCGGTGTTGCTCCACGACGTGCCGTAGGTACCGCCGGATCCCAGGTTCATCGAGACCGTGCCGGAACTGTCCGTCCAGAACGAGTAGTAGTAGCCGTTGTTGGTTCCGGTCTGATTCGAGTTGATGACCGTGTCGGCACTGGCGGTGCCGGGCAGCGCGATCGCGGCCACGCAGGCCATCGCCACGGCGAAGGCACTGCGGATGAAAAGCCTGAAGCGGCCGAATGACCTGGTGCGGCCGCTTGCGCGGCTCGTCGCATGTGCGGGTGCGTCGTTCATGTGCGTACTTCCTCCTCGTCCTCGTAAGGCCGTTGGGGCCGGGCGGCACGACACGTCTCGCGCAGGTGCCGGTGAACGGGCGACGGCGGCACGTGCGCGTCGGTGTCGCGCAGCCCGGCCGAACACGGGGCCGGTCGTTGCGTGTTCGGCGGCCCGGCCCCGGTGACGGGTCGTGGTCGACCCGGATCGACAGCGATCTGAGGTCTGCCGACGGCGCTCAGTGTTGATCTGACCTCGTCAACTGTCAATAGTTTCGGCATGAGTTACGAAACAGTCGATCGGCCGAGGAGTTTGTACGGTGATCGTATTGCCAGGTCATAGCCACTATCACGTCCATCGATTTCATGATGGTCACGCAGGACGTCATTGCTGGATCAGAATCAAAGATCTTCATTTTCGAAAGTTTCGAATTCTTTCGGAATGCGTTGCGCGAAGGAACGTGCTCACACCGCGGTCACGCCGGTGACACCGCTCCCGGAAATCCACTCGCTCGGACCGCGCGGTGGAGGAGACCATCGGGTCATGGCCTTTTCAGGACCACCCCCCTCCCCCGTTCGGGTACCTGCACGCATCGCCGGCCTGGCCGGGGACCGGCCCCTGCTGCCCGTGTGGCAGAACGAGTTGGGCGGGCTGACCTTCCGTATCGGCAACGGGGACGGCCGGCTCTTCGCCAAGTGGGCTCCGGCGGGCTCCGGGCTGGACCTGACCGCCGAGGCGGAACGCCTGCGGTGGGCCCGCCGTTTCACGACCGTGCCCCGCGTGGCCGAGTACGGAGCGGACCGGGACGGAGCCTGGCTCGTCACCCACGGGCTTCCCGGCGAGAACGCCGTCACCGACCGCTGGAAGGCAGATCCCGGCACCGCCGTGCGCGCGCTGGGTGCGGGGCTGCGGGCCCTGCACGAACGGCTGCCCGTGGCCGACTGCCCCTTCGGCTGGTCCGTCGAGGACCGCCTGACGCGCGCCCGGCGCGCAGGCATCCAGGTGCCCTCGGACCTGTCCGCGCCCCCGCCCGTCGACCGCCTCGTCGTGTGCCACGGCGACCCGTGCGCACCGAACACGCTGCTCCACGAGGACGGCACCTGGTCCGGTCACGTGGACATGGGGGCGCTCGGCGTCGCCGACCGCTGGGCGGACCTGGCCGTTGCCACCTGGAACACCGAGCACAACTACGGCCCCGGCTGGCAGGACACCCTCCTCGACGCCTACGGAATCGCCGCCGACCCGCACCGGGCCGAGTTCTACCGCCGTCTCTGGTCGGCGACGTGAGCAACGGTGGGCGAGGGGGTGCCGGGTGAAGCCCGCCCACGCGTGAGTGCCCCCAGTGCATCGCCGCGCCGCGAGGCGCCCGCAACCGGGACAGCGGATGCTGAGCGGTGGGCAATATGCCAGTTTTATGCATGATGAAACCAATGTGGACGACGCACGCGCGGGTGCTCGGCGACGGCTCCCGCGTTCCCGGCGGAACGAGGACGTGGCGCGTGCGGGCGCTCCCCGCGCGGGAGGCCTGAACCGCATGGGTGACGCCGTCGGACAGATGCTGGCCTCGGCGGCAGGCATCGCCATCAGCCCCGTACCGCTGATCGCGGTGATATTGATGCTCGCGACTCCGCACGGCCGCTTCAACGGCATCGCGTTCACGCTCGGCTGGGTGGGTTCCCTCGGCGTCCTGGTGACAGTGATCGTGCTGGCCGGTTCGGGAGCCGGCGCCTCAGGAGGCGACAAGGGACCGGCGACGTGGACGCTCTGGCTGAAACTCGCCCTCGGTGTGCTGTTCCTGCTGATCGGGGTCAGGCAGTGGAAGGGCCGGCCGCGCCAGGGCCAGGAGGCCCCGACCCCGGGCTGGATGAAGGCCGTCGACACGTTCACGCCCATGAAGTCGGCCGGCCTCGCCGCGGTCCTCGCCGTCGCCAACCCGAAGAACCTGGTGCTGGCGGTCGGCGGCGCGGTCTCCATCGCCTCCAGCACGGCGGGCACCGGCGGCAAGACGGTCGCGGCCGTGCTGATGGTCGTCATCGCCTCGCTGTGCGCCACGGTCCCGCTGGCCGTCTACCTCGTCGGCGGGGAGAGGTCGGCCGGGGTGCTGGGCAGGTGGAAGGCGTCGATGGCCGCGCACGACGCGGCGATCATGACGACCCTGCTGGTGGTCCTCGGAGCGAAGTACATCGGCGACGCGATCAGCGGTCTGGCCACCTGACACCCCGCCGTACCGGGCGGGCACGGGCGCACACCATGGACGGCCCCCGCAGCGCCGGACACCCGGACGGCCCATACCCCCCGGGCACGACGCCTGCCGCTCCCACAGGATGAACACAGTGCCAACCCCTGGAGGCCCGCGTGACCAGAGTCGACGTCATCCCCGACTTCGAGGACCGAGCCGACTTCGAGGACGCCGATCGCGGGCTGGTCGCACCCCCCGCAGCCGGGACGATCACGGCTGCCGACGGCAGAGTGGTGTGGAGCTTCGACGACACGGCCTTCCTGGACGGCGACTGCCCCGATACGGCGAATTCCAGCCTGTGGCGGCAGTCCCAGCTGTGCGCCCGCGCCGGCCTCTACAAGGTGACCGACGGGGTCTTCCAGGTCCGCGGATTCGACCTGTCGAACATGACGCTCGTCGAGGGCGACCGCGGCGTGATCGTCGTGGACCCGCTGGTGTCCGAGGAAACGGCAGCCGCCGCGCTCGCCCTCTACCGGGAGCACCGCGGTGAACGGCCCGTCACCGCCGTCCTGTTCACGCACTCCCACCTCGACCACTTCGGCGGCGTCCACGGCGTCACCGGCGACGGCGACGACGTCCCCGTCGTGGCTCCCGAGGGCTTCATGGAGAGCTCCGTCGCGGAGAACGTCTACGCCGGAACGGCCATGCTGCGGCGCGGCGCGTACTACGCGGGCTCCAACCTCGGCCGTGACCCCGAGGGCCTGATCGGCATGGGCCTCGGCTTCACCGCGTCCACCGGGCTGCCGGGGCTCCTCGCGCCCACGATCGAGATCAAGCACACCGGCCAGGAGCTGACCCTCGACGGCGTCCTCCTCCGCTTCCAGATGACGCCGGGCACCGAAGCACCCTCGGAGATGAACTTCCTCATCCCCGAGCGGCGCGCCCTGTGCATGGCGGAGAACGCGACCCACAACCTCCACAACATCCTGACGCTGCGCGGTGCACTCGTACGTGACGCCCGCGTCTGGTCCCGCTATCTCAACGAGGCCCGCGAGCTGTTCGCGCACGACGCCGACGTGCTCTTCGCCTCCCACCACTGGCCCACCTGGGGCAAGGAGCGCATCCGGACCTTCCTCGCCGAGCAGCGCGACCTGTACGGATACCTGCACGACCAGACGCTGCGCCTCGCCAACCAGGGGTACACGGGCACCGAGATCGCCGAGGTGCTCGAACTCCCGCCGGTGCTGGCGCGCGCCTGGCACGCCCGTGGTTACTACGGCTCCGTCAACCACAACATCAAGGCCATCTTCCAGCGGTACATGGGCTGGTACGACGGGCATCCCTCATCGCTCTGGGAGCACCCGCCCACCGAGAGCGCCCAGCGGTACGTGGACTGCATCGGCGGCCTCGAAGCGGTCCTCACCAAAGCGCGCGGGTACATCGCCGAAGGCGATCTGCGCTTCGCCGCCCAGCTGCTCAAGCACGCCGTGTTCGCGGCTCCGGACAGCACCGACGCGAAGGACCTCCTGGCGGAGGTCTACGAGCGGCTCGCGTACGGCGCCGAGTGCGCGACCTGGCGCAACTGCTACCTCACCGGGGCCGCCGAGCTGCGCCAGGGCATCACTCCGACCGTCATCACGGCGGGCACCATGGCCACCGCCCTGTCCGTGGAACAGCTCTTCGACTCCCTCGCCGTCCGCGTCAACGGCCCCGAGGCGTGGGACCACTCCTTCACGGTGCACTGGCAGTTCACCGACCTCGGTGAGGCGTACCGCATGACCCTGCACAACGGTGTCCTGATCCACTCCCGCACCTCGCAGCCCGGCGACGGGGCGGACCTCGCCCTCACCCTCACCAAGCCACAGCTCATGCAGCTCCTCGGCGGCAAGGGGCTCGACGGAATCGAGCACACCGGCGACCCCGGCGTGCTCGACACCATCCTCTCCGTCCTGGACGACCCCGACCCCGACTTCGCCGTCGTCACACCCTGAGAGCCGGGGTCCCCGGCGCCGCTCGCCGTCGGGCCCCGGGAGGGATCAGCGCAGCAGGTGGAGGGGGACGGCCCGGGACATCGCCTCGGCCCCGGCGTCGTTGGGGTGCAGGTGGTCGCCGCTGTCGTACCGGGCCAGGAGGCGTTCCGGGTCTGCCGGATCGCGCAGGGCCCTGTCGAAGTCGATCACCGCGTCGTAGGCCCCGCTCGTACGGATCCGGCCAGGAACAGGGCTCCGGTCAGTACGGCCACCGGACGGCGTCCCGCGCGGCGGGCGCCGGACCCTGCGGAATGCGGTCTCACAGGGATCTCCTGAAGAGGTGAGGGGAGCTGATCGGAGCTGCGTCAGGCTCTGCGGGCGGGCTTGTCGAAGCGCCAGTGGGCCGCCCGCAGTGCGGGGACGATCCGGTCGACGGCCTCGACGGTCTGGCTGCGGTCGCCGCCACCGTCGTGGAGCAGCACCACCGCCCCGGGGGTGACGCCTTCCTCGATGCGGCGGACCAGCTCGTCGGTGCCCGGCGGCTCCCAGTCCCCGATCGCCAGCCGCCAGCCCAGCGGCTGCATCCCCAGATCAGCCGCCACCTGCGGGGTCTGTCCCCAACTCCCGTACGGAGCACGGAAGTAGGGAATACGCGCGCCGGGTGCGGCGCGGCGGATCTCGGCGTTGGTCCGCTCCAGGTCCGCACGGATGTCCTCGGCCGGCCAGGCCGCCATGTCGTCGTGGCGCATCGTGTGGTTGCACAGCGTGTGGCCGCCCGCGACGATCGCGCGCACCAGTTCGGGGTGCTCCTTGACGTGGTCGCCCCACAGGCAGAACACCGCCTTGACGTGGTGCTTGCGCAGCACTTCCAGCAGCCGCGGGGTGTCGGTGGGGTTCGGGCCGTCGTCGAAGGTCAGGGCGACGGCCCGGCCGCCGTGCCGGGTGGAGTCGACGATCCCGGTGCCCGCCTGCTGCCCGGCGTACGCGGGACCCGTCACGGTGAGGGCGGCCAGGCACAGCCCCCCGGAGAGCAGCAGGGGCGTCGCACGGCGGCGCAGGCGGATGCGGGCACGGGTACGGAAAGTGGTCAACGCTGGTCCCTCTCGGAGGCGTTACGCATCGCCGGACGCGAAAGTTTCGGCCGGTCCGGCGATCGGGCGAGCAGACGGTAGAGAAGCCACCCGGTCGGCGTCAAGAGGGCCCAATTCCCTTACCCTGCAGGTGTTTTCGCTGGTCGGAGCGGGTCATCGCGGGCGTTCGGGGCACCGCCGGGGCCGAAATCGGCGCGGAAGACGCACAGGTGTCGGACGAGTACGGCCATGGACCCGACACATGTCGGATGACCTGGGGGAACACCCCGTGACACCGTCTCACTCACGACGCCGCCGCCCGCGGCCCGGACCGGAGGAGGGGCATGCTCCCGCAACACCGTTTCGATCCGGAACTGGCCGCCGCGCTCACGATGATGCCCGAGGTCGACATCACGGACGTGGGCGCCGCCAGGGCCGCGCAGGCCCAGCAGCTGACCGCGTCCCTCGCGACGGCGGACACCGCGGGGGTGGGCGTCCGGGAGGTCACCGTCCCCGGCCCGGACGGTGCGCCGGACGTCGCGCTGCGGCTGTACCGGCCCCGGTCCGCCCAGGGGCCGCTGCCCGTCGTCTACAGCATCCACGGCGGAGGCTTCGTCCTGGGCTCGCCGGACGTCGACCACGACTGGAATCTGCTGCTCTGCAGGGAACTGACGGCACTCGTGGTCTCCGTCGACTACCGGCTCGCCCCTGAACACCCGTTCCCCGCATCGCTGGAGGACTGCTACGCGGGACTGTCCGGTCTCGCGGCGAACGCCGTGGAGCTGGGTGTCCGGGCCGACCGGATCGCCCTGTGGGGCGACAGCGCCGGAGGGGGTCTCGCCGCAGCGCTGACCCTGCTCGCCCGGGACCGCCGAGGACCCGCCATCTGCTTCCAGCACCTGTGCAGCCCCGCGCTCGACGACCGGCTGGAGACGTCGAGCGCACGGCAGTTCACCGACACCCCCGTATGGAACCGCCGCAGCGCCCGCCTGAGCTGGGAGGCCTACCTCGGGAAAGGAATACCGGGCACGACCGATGTCTCCCCGTACGCGGCACCGGCCCGTGCCGGGGCCGCCGCCCTGTCCGGGCTGCCGCCCGCCTATGTGTCGGTGATGGAGTTCGACCCGCTGCGGGACGAGGGCGCCGACTACGCCCGCGCGCTGCGTGCCGCCGGGGTGCCCGCACAACTGCGGCTGTTCCCCGGTACCTTCCACGGCGCCTGGGCCGTGGAGCACGCCGCCGTCATACGGAACGCGACCGCCGAGGCGGTCGCGGCGCTCCGCACGGCGCTGGGGCGGTAGGCCGGTGCGCGCTCATCCGACCGTGCCGTTACCTTCCTCGCCGTCACTGCCGTCGCCGCCCTCTTCGGGTTGCGTCAGCCGCCATGCGTACAGGGCGAGTTGGGCGCCGAACCGGTCCTGCGGATCACGCAGCCGGAGGCCGAGTTCCTTCTCGACGTGGGCCAGCCGAGCGGCCACCGAGCTGTGGTGCAGGTGGAGTTCCACGGCGGCCTGCCGCAGCGAACCCGTACGGCAGAACGCGGCCAGCGCCGTCAGGAGTTCGACGCCCTGCCCCGCCCCCTCGCCGCAGGCCAGCTTCGTCAGCCGCCGTACGTCCTCCTGGGCACGCAGCCGCTCCACCGGGATGTCCGCCAGCAGTGCGACCGGGCCGAGTTCACCGTGGTCCGCCACCGACTCCTCGGGGGTGCCCGCCACGGCGAACCGCAGCGCGGAACGCGCCTGTTCCCATGAGAGCCGTGCGTCCAGTGGGGCTGCGGACGCGCCGACCCCCGCCCGTACCGCGTGCGCGGGACGGCGGTCCGTCCCCCGCTCACGGCCCCGTTCGTGCAGGGCCGCCCGTAGTTCCGCGGTCGTCGACGCCGTACGGGAACCGGGGCCGCCCGCGTCCGGACTCTGCACCAGCACCGCCCCCAGCGCACCGGCCCGCGCCACCCGGACCGTGCCCCGCACAGCACCGCGCCCCAGCAGCGCCACCGCCTCCAGCCCGGCGTCCGTCCCCGGGCGGCCGGTCACCGCGACCACCCGCAGCGGCACATCGGGGGCGAGGCCCAGCAGCCGCAGCGCGCGGATCCGGTCCGTGGCGTCCTCACGGCCCGACAGCACCAGTTCCACCAGTGCCGGATCCGCCGCGGTGGGCACCCGGGGCTGCCAGGGGCGGCCCGCGAGCACGCGGGCGGTGATCGCCATCCACTCCAGGACCAGCTCGTCGAACGGCCCCGGCACACCGGGCCGCTCCAGCCAGACACCGCCGGACGGCTCCAGATCCACCCGGCCGGAGACCTGCGCGGGTGCGCCCGGCAGAGCGAGGCCGTCCGGCCCGAACCGTGCCGCCCGTCCGTCGGGCAGCTCGAGGCCCGCCGCACAGCCGGCCAGGCCCGCAGTCGACCGCGCCAGCGTCTCCGGATCGGGGCCGCCGCCCAGCAGCGCCTCGAAGTGGGCGATCACGCGCACGGCGGTGGCGGCGTCCGCGTCCAGCGCCGACAGCCGCAGCAACAGGCCCTTCACAGCAGTCCCTTCACACCCGGCAGTCTAGGAAGGACAGGAACATGACCAACAGATCCCTGCATGCACCGGAGGCCGGAAGGCGGTCGGCGAGAGCGCTGCTGACAGCCCTCCTCGCGGGCGTCCTCCCCCTCGTGTCGGCGCTCCTGCTGGCCGTCGCACCCCCGGCGTCCGCCGCTTCGCTGACGGAGGTGACCTCCTTCGGCAGCAACCCGAGCAATCTGAGGATGCACGTGTACGTGCCGGACACCGTCCAGCAGCGGCCGGCCGTCCTGGTGGCGGTGCACTACTGCACAGGATCGGGCCCGGCGTTCTACTCGGGCACGGAATTCGCCTCGCTCGCCGACCGGTACGGGTTCATCGTCGTCTACCCCTCGGCGACCAGGAGCGGCAACTGCTTCGACGTCTCCTCGCCGCAGGCCCTCAAGCGTGACGGGGGCAGCGACCCCGTGGGCATCAGGTCCATGGTCAGCTACGTCCAGCAGCGGTACGGCGCCGACTCCGGCCGGATCTACGTCACCGGAGCCTCCTCGGGCGCCATGATGACCAACGTCCTGCTGGGCAACTACCCCGACGTCTTCAAGGCGGGGGCCGCCTTCATGGGCGTACCGCACTCCTGCTTCGCCACCACCGACGGATCGGGCTGGAACAGCGCCTGCGCCAACGGCACGGTCGACAGGACGCCACAGGCATGGGGCGCCCTGGTGCGTGCGGCGTATCCCGGGTACAGCGGTGCCCGGCCCCGGATGCAGATCTGGCACGGCACCGAGGACAGCACGCTGCGCTACCCGAACTTCAACGAGCAGATCGACCAGTGGACCGATGTCCTGGGCGTGAGCCGCACCCCCGCGGCCACCGACACCCCGCAGTCCGGCTGGACCCGCACCCGTTACGGCGCCACCGGCAACCAGGCCCCCGTGGAGGCCGTCAGCATCCAGGGCGTCGGCCACTCCCTGCCGACCGGCGGCATGGCGGCCCGGGCCCTCACGTTCTTCGGCCTGGACGGCACCACGACCACCCCGCCCGACCCCGGCCCCGACCCGGAGCCGGGTGCCTGCCGGGTGGGCTACACGACCAGCGCCTGGAACACCGGCCTGACCGCGACCCTCACCCTCACCAACACCTCGGCCGCGGCGATCAGCGGCTGGTCGCTCGCCTTCACCCTGCCCGCGGGCCAGACCATCACCTCCGGCTGGGGAGCGACGTACAGCCCGAGCAGCGGTGCGGTGACGGCCAGGAACGTCGCGTACAACGGCACACTCGCCCCCGGCGGCTCGGTCCAGATCGGCCTCCAGGCGAGCCACACGGGGAACACCGGGCAGCCCGCCTCCTTCGCGCTGAACGGATCCGTCTGCACCGGCGCCTGACAGCGTCCCGGTCCCGGCAGGACGTCCCCGCTGCCGGGACCGGGCATCCCCGCGCACCTGCGGGCCCCGGCCCCCCTGCGCTACAGTCGTCAGGTCCTGTTGTCTCCGATAGAGGTGGACGTTGCGCATCTGAGGTTCGCGATCATCGCGCGGTACGGCACTCAGCCGTAGCCCTGTCACGCTGCCGTCGGCTTTCCTGCCGCCCCGTGACCCCGCGTGGATGCGACCTCGGTGCATGAGCCGTCCCCGCCCTCCGGAGGACCGCACCCCCTTTTCCCATGGCCCGGTCGCCGCGTGGTGCTCGCATACGAAGCCCCTGTTCCTGTGCTTGCGACTGCGAGGATCACCATGTCCCACCCCCTCACGCCCACGGCTACTCTCACCTGCTCCGCCCTGTCCTTCCGCTGGCCCGACGGCACGGAAGTCTTCGACGGGCTCTCCCTCAGCATCGGCCGGGGCCGCACCGGCCTCGTCGGCAGCAACGGCTCCGGCAAGTCCACCCTGCTGCGGCTGCTGGCCGGCCGGCTGCGCCCCGCCCAGGGTTCGGTGACGGTGGGGGGCAGCCTCGCCTACCTTCCGCAGAACCTCACCCTCGACACGGGACTGCGCGTGGACGCGGCCCTCGGCATCGCCGAGCGCCGCACGGCGCTGCGCGCCATCGAGTCCGGCGACGTCGCGGTCGAGCACTTCGAGACCGTCGGCGACGACTGGGACGTCGAGGAACGGGCCCTGGCGACCCTGGGCTCGCTCGGACTCGACGGCATCGGCCTCGACCGCACCGTCGGGCAGCTGTCCGGCGGCGAGACCGTACTGCTGCGCCTGGCAGCCCTGCTGCTGGAGCGCCCCGACGTCCTGCTGCTCGACGAACCGACCAACAACCTCGACCTGTTCGCGCGTCGCAGGCTCTACGACGCCGTCGAGTCCTGGCGCTCCGGCGTGCTCGTCGTGGTCAGTCACGACCGTGACCTGCTGGAACGGGTCGACCGCATTGCCGAACTGCGGTCCGGATCCGTGAGCTGGTACGGAGGCGGCTGGTCCGACTACGAGGAGGCGCTGGCCACCCAGCAGGAAGCGGCGGGACGCATGCTGCGGGCCGCCGAGTCGGACGTGCGCCGCCAGAAGCGCGAGCTGGAGGAGACCCGGATCAAGGTGGCCCGCCGGCAGCGCCACAACAAGAAGATGGACGCCGAGCGGCGGGCCCCGCGCATCGTCGCCGGGGCACACAAGCGGTCCGCGCAGGAGTCGGCGGGCAAGCTGCGCGGCCTCCACGAGGACCGCCTTCAGGAGGCGCGCGAGCGGCTCGACGAGGCCGAGGACGCGATCCGCGACGACGCCGAGATCCGGGTGAGCCTCCCCCACACCGCCGTCCCCGCGGGCCGCACCGTCCTGAGCCTGCACGGGCTGCACCCGCGGTTCGGCGCGCTGCGCGACGGCGAGCTCCAGGTGAAGGGGCCCGAACGCATCGCCCTGGTCGGACGCAACGGGGCGGGCAAGACGACGCTGCTGCGGACCCTCACCGGGGAGCTCGCACCGCTGTCGGGCGAGGCCAGGACCTTCGTACCGCTGCGCTTCCTCCCCCAGCGCCTCGACGTGCTGGACGAGGAGCTGAGCGTCGCGGCGAACGTGGCCCGGCTGGCTCCCGGGATCACCGACAACCACATCCGCGCCCAGCTCGCACGGTTCCTCTTCAAGGGGGCGCGCGCCGAACAGCCGGCGGGCACCCTCTCGGGCGGCGAACGCTTCCGTGCCGCGCTCGCGGCGACGATGCTGGCCTCGCCCGCCCCTCAGCTGCTGATGCTCGACGAGCCGACCAACAACCTGGACACGGCGAGCGTGCGGCAGCTGGCGAGCGCGCTCGACGCCTACGAGGGAGCGCTCGTGATCGCCGGCCACGATCTGGCCTTCCTGGAATCGGTCGGCATCACCCGCTGGCTGCTCGTCGGGGAAGAGCTCCGGGAGACGACCGCGGAGGAGGTGCGCGACCTGCTCGCGGCCCCGGAGCCCGGCTGACCGGGGCCCGGCAGGGGAGCGCCCGGCCGGGAAGCGGTGGTGTACTGGAAGGAGCGGGCCGTGGACCGCGGTCCGCTCCGGCACCTGCCGACAACGATCCGGATCCCCCCATGCACAGTCTCCGAAGAGTTCCCCGGGCGCTCGCGGGCGCGATACTCGTGGCGCTGGCGGCCGGCTGCTCGGCAGCGACGGCCGGGCAGGCCACGGCGCCGGCCCCCGTCCTGGCCGCAGCACCTGCCGCACCGGCACCGACCACAGCCCCGGCACAGCCACCGGCCGACCGGACCGATCCGCGGACCGAGACCGCGACGCTCTCCATCCCGTCGATCGGCCTCACCGATCTGCGCGTCGTTCCGTACAAGGGGACGACGGACGACTGGCCGGGGACCCGTATCCAGAACCGCGGCGTCGCGGCCAGCCCGTACGGCAAGGACGGCGGCGTGGGCCCGGGCGAGGTCGGCAACTACCTCGTGACGGCCCACCGGCTCTCCGCGGGCGGACCGCTGCGCGCGCTCCCGTCCGTCGAGAAGGGCGACTCCGTCTTCGTCACGGAGGGCGGCACGGTGTACGAGTACCGGATCACCGAGTCCAGGACGACCTCCTTCCGTTCCGAGCGCTCCCTCGCCGAGCAGCGTGCCGAGGTCCCCGGCTCTCCGGGGGAGAACCCGACGAAGGCGATGATCACTCTCTCCACGTGCGCCACGCCCGAGGACAACGCGGCGGGCAACTTCTGGCGGGACGACAGGGACAATCCGGAACACCGCATCGACAGGATCGGCGTACTGGTGGCCTCGCGGCCGTCGTGACGCTTCACAGGAGCGAGGCCCTCATGCCGAAGACCAGGAGTCTGCTGGACGCGCTCCCGCCCGGGAGCCGGGCACGCCTGCTCGCCGAGGCGTCGCACGAGGTCCCCCTGGCGCAGGACGCGCGCGTCTTCGAAGAGGGCCGGCGTGCCGACCGCTTCTGGATCATCCGGTCCGGCCGGGTCGAGGTCGACCTCCGGGTTCCCGGGCGGCGTGCGGCGGTCGTCGAGACGCTGGGACGGGACGACCTCCTCGGCTGGTCCTGGCTCTTTCCTCCTCATGTGTGGCACCTGGGCGCGCATGTCGTCCATGCGGGACGGGCGGTGGAGTTCGACGCGGCGGCCGTCCGTGCCCTGTGCGAGGACGATGCGGAGCTGGGCCGTGCGGTGTACAAGTACGTCGCCGAGGCGGTGGCGGAGCGGCTGTACGGAACCCGCACCAGGCTGCTTCAGCTGTACGGGCCTCAAAACGGGGCAGCAACCCCGGAAGATTGAAGTAAAAACTACGGAAAAGTTTCGACTTGTCCGCTGTAGGACTACCGTAAAAGCATGGCCAGAATCGAGCGCAAGCACGAACGACAGGCGGAGCACGCATGTCCGGCCTGCAAGCACGACGTCGAGACGGAGCTGAAGCGACACAAGACCCTCGGAATCTTCGTCCCCGTCTGGGGTCCGGGTCCGTGCCGGAATCAAGAGTGCACGGCTTACGTGGCCGAGGCGGAGGAGACGGGGGCACCGAGGTCCGGTAGAGCCACCCGCAACCACGGGGACACTGCCGTCGCCGGCCGATGACCGGCACCACGAGCCGGGCCTGCCTGGCTCAGATGGTCAGCCGGAGACGCTGACCGGGGTAGATGAGGTCCGGCCCCTCGTCCAGCATGTCGCTGTTGATCACGTACAGCGCCTCGGTGCCACCGGGTACGTCCGCGCGCTCGGCGATGACGGAGAGACAGTCTCCCGGCTCGACGACGTAGGTCCGGTCACCGGCGAGTTCGTGGGAGTCCACGGCTTCGGCGGCATCCGCGTGTTCGGCTCCACCGGCTCCGCGGGCTCCACCGGCTCCGCGGGCTTCATCGGCTCCACCGGCTTCGGATGCCTTGGGGGCATGGCTCCCCGCACTGCTCGAACTTCCGCTCGACTGCCGGTTCGGGGTGGCCTGTGCCGTCTCGTTCCGCCGGTCGGTGCTGCCGGACTGAGGACTCGACGTCCGGTTCGCGCCGAGGCGTCCGCAGGTGGGCCAGGCGGACAGTCCCTGAGAGCGGGCGACGCGTTCACCGACGGCGATCTGCTCGGACCGGGTGGCGAGGTCGGCGCGCGGTGCGTACTTCCCGCCGCCGTACGCCCGCCAGGTCGAGGGGGCGAACTGCAGGCCGCCGTGGTAGCCGTTGCCGGTGTTGATGTTCCAGCGTCCGTTGCTCTCGCACTCGGCGATGCGGTCCCAGTCGGTGCCCGTGACGAGGGCCGGAGCGGCGACAGCCTGCACGGTGGCGGCCCGGGCGGCAACCACCCGGGCGGGGGCCGCCTGCGCCGGAGCCGCCTGGGCCGGAGCGACCCGGGCCGGGGTGTCCGCGGCGCTGCGGCCTGCCAGACCCAAAACGCTCAGCAGAATCAGCAGAAGGGCGAGCGCCGATTCGACGGGCCGCTTGGCGAGGGGTGATGCCGGCATGACGGTATTCCTCCGCTGTGCTCCGAAAGCTTTCAAGGGCACGTACAGATAAGCCGCCGATATGCTTTTTGTTGGGCTTTGACGCGTTCAACGCCCGCACATTCACTCGGGTGGAGGCTTTCGCATGGCACTGTTCGGCAACGCTCACACGGTCGACCCGGCCGCAGCACAGCGGGACTACGCACGACTGCTCGGCCAGGGGGAGCAGGTACACGCCGCCTACCTGCTGATCCGCGACACGATCCTGTTCACCGACCGCAGGCTGGTCCTCGTCGACAAGCAGGGGATCACGGGCAAGAAGGTCGAGTACCACTCCGTCCCGTACCGCAGCATCACGCACTTCGCGGTGGAGACGGCCGGCACGTTCGACCTCGACGCCGAGCTCAAGATCTGGGTCTCCGGCACGTCCGTGCCGATCCAGAAGACCTTCACCAAGGGCGTGGACATCTACGAAGTGCAGGCGATCCTCACGCAGTTCGTAGCGCGCTAGGGCCCATCGTCCGGATCGGGCCGGATCGGGGCGCGGGGGCCGGGCGTCACGCGCGCGGCTCCCGCAGCCTGGCCATCTCCTCGCGGATCGCGGGCAGTTGCGCGTACAGCTCCTCGCCGGGACAGCTGGTCTGGTAGGTGTCCCGGTGGCCGGACACGGCGTGGAGGCGGACCACCTCACCCCGCTCGTACAGGCTGTCGTCGTTCGTCGAGACCATCCGTACGGTGCCCATCGGGTCGATGCCCCGGCGCAGCTTCCACGCGCCCACCTTCGCGATCCCCTCGATGAGCTCCAGCGGCACCGGCACCCCGGGCCCGAAGTTGCCCAGGGCCGCGATCCCTACGCTGTGGGCGTTGAACCCCGTCGCGTGCGCGCCGCGCACGGACCGTCCGACGCCGCCGGCCCTGCCCTCGTATATGGTCCCGCAGCGGTCGACGACGAAGTTGTAGCCGATGTCGTCCCAACCCTCGCCGGAGACGTGGTCCTCCTCCATCGCCCGGAGCATCCTGGGGGCATCGGCGCAGTCGTAGTGGTTGGTGTGGTTGGTGTGGTGGACGAAGACGGCGTTGACCGCACCCGTGTACGTCGCGTG
Source organism: Streptomyces sp. NPDC056452 (assembly GCF_042796085.1). NCBI lineage: Bacteria > Bacillati > Actinomycetota > Actinomycetes > Kitasatosporales > Streptomycetaceae > Streptomyces > Streptomyces sp. NPDC056452. The sequence goes on along the minus strand of NZ_JBHTRI010000002.1, from coordinate 233,210 downwards.
CTCCTTGACCAGGCTCTCGTCCGCGTGCCAGGCCGCCCGGCTGACGATCGTCGGCTGCGGGGCTGCCGCGGGGGGCGTCTCGGGCTCGGCCGTGGTGGTCTCGGGCGCGACAAGCCGGACCGGCGCGTCCCGGAACACCAGGACGGCCAGCGGCACCACCATGGCGCCCAGGGCTGTACGACGAAGCCACATAGGGCCACCCTGCGCCCTGACCAGCCACTTCGCAGTCGCGCGGCACCCACTCGGGTGAAGCCGGAACACCGCGTCACCGCGCCCCCGCGTGGGTACGCGCGAGTCCGGCGCATCGCGGCGGGGGCTGCCCGCGCCGGATCAGGAGGCGGCGGCCGTCCTGCTCTCCTCGAGGAGGCGCTGCGCACGGTGCGGGGAGATGTCCAGCCGGGCCAGCACACCGGGAACGGCGTTGTTGGGAAGGATGAGCTCGAAGAGGGCGGAGATCTCGGCGACCAGATCGGGCGGCTCCGCCATCGACTCGGTCACCAGCTGGACGCCGGTCCATGCCCCGACGAACAGCCGCGACGTCAGGACCGGATCGACGTGCGGGAGCAGCTCGCCGCGCTCCTTGGCCTCGGAGAGGATCTCGACGCCCAGGGCGATCCAGTCCGGCCATCGGGTGCCGAACAGCCCGCGCGCCCGAGGGTCGACGGACAGCCGGATCGACGCGCTGAGCATGGGTTCCCTGGGCAGCCGATAGGCGAGCAGAAGCGCTATGTCCACCCATTCCTGAAGCTTGAACGTCTGGGGTGTGACGCCCTCCGCGGTCACCGCCTCTTCGAGGACACCGCGGGCCAGCTCTTCCTTCGAGGTGAAGTGGAAGTACAGCGCACCCCTCGTGAGCCCTGCCCGTTCGAGGATCGCGGCGATCGTCGCGGCGTCGTAACCGTGCTCGTCGAAGACCTCGGCAGCGGCCTCGAGGAAGACTCTGCGCGTCCGGATCGCCCGTTGCTGTCTTGCCAACTCGCGCTCCCCTTGACTTGACGTTGCGCTCGGTCAAAAAATACCGGTGAACCGGTATCATAACAGCGCCAGGGGCCCGCTTAGCGCCAGAGTCCGGGGGGACCGTGCCAGAAGTACCTGCTTTCCCGCATCCGCCACACGTCGACGTACGGGGGGTACCGAAGGAAAACGTCCACCTCGGACGCGATGCCACGGTTTTCGTCACCGGATGGCAATGCCTCGAAGATGGCGAGTTCTCGCTCACCGCCCAATGGCCCTCTCCCGATGACGGACTGCGCTATGACCCCCGGGTCCTCACGCAGACCATCCGGCAGAGCGGCCTGGCCATAGCGCATGCAGCGTACGGCGTTCCACTGTCGCATCAAACCCTGCTGCACTACTTCGACTTCACGGTCGTTCCGGGATTCCGGGTTCCCTCCGGCCGGCCGGCCGCACTCGGTGTCGAGATCTCCGTCTCGGAACCGACGAAGAACAGACGGACCGTCAGTTCCCTGGGTATGGATGTACGACTCTTCCAGGACAACACCATGGTGGCGCGGGCCGATTCGGAGTTCGGCTGGATATCTCCCGCCGCCTATCGCCGACTTCGCGGCGAGAACCTCACGGCAGGCTGGAACGAATGGGCCTTGCCCGCGCCGATCGATCCCCGCACCGTCGGCCGGGCGAGCGGCACGGATGTGGTCCTGGGGCACGGCGAGCGGCCGAACCAGTGGCAACTGCGCAATGACACCCAGAACTTCCTCCTGTACGACCACCCGGTCGACCATGTGCCGGGGCTCGTCCTCATGGAAGCCGCCCACCAGGCCGCGCAGGCCTTGCTGCACCCCCTCCCCTTCGAACCCACCGCCGTTGCAAGCGCCTTCGAGCGCTACGTCGAGTTCGACCGGCCCTGCTGGATCGGGGCGGAGCTCGTACCCGCCCCCGGCCCCGGGCAGTCCGCCGTTCTGGTCACGGGGACGCAGGACGGGCAGACCGCGTTCCGGGGCCGGCTGAGCGGGCCGTGCGGCTGACAGCTCCCGGAGGCCGCCGGCTCACTGGTTGATGAAGCCGCCGTCCACCGGCAGGACCGTGCCCGTGAGGAACGGGCAGCGGTCGCTGAGCAGCCAGGCGACCGCATTCGCGATCTCCTCGGGCTCGGCCGTACGACCCTGCGGCGTACGGCTGTTGACCATCTCCTCCAGGCCCGGGTTGCGCCCGAACCAGTCGGCGGTGATCTCGCTGCGCGTCGTACCGGGGGCCACGGCGTTGACCCGGATTCCCTGCTGGGCGTATTCGTCGGCCGCTGCCCGGGTGAGCCCGACGACCGCGTGCTTGGCCGCTATGTACGGTGCGGCGGCGGGAATGGCCACCAGACCGCCCACACTGCTGTTGTTCACAATGGAGCAGCCCCCGCCGTTCGGCAGCATGGCCGCTATTTCGTAGCGCAGGCAGTTCCAGACGCCCCGCACATTCGTGTCCATGACGGCGTCGTAGACGTCATCGCCCATCAGGTGCAGCGGAGTCCGGTCGCCGCCGAGTCCCGCATTGTTGAATGCCGAATCCAGGCGCCCAAAGGTGTTCACCGTGAAGTCGACCGCCCTGGCAGCGTCCTTCGCCACCGTGACATCGCAGACGACATGGGCCGCCTGACCGCCTTTGTCCCTCAATTCGCCGGCCAACGCGGCCAGCCGGTCCTCCCTGCGCGCCGCCAGCACCACCGTCGCGCCTTCCTGCGAGAAGACCCGTGCCGCGGCTGCGCCGATACCACTGCTCGCCCCTGTGATGAGGACGACTTTGCCGTTCAGAAGATCGCTCATGGCCGCAGTCTTGCAGGCCCGTCAGGGCCGGACCATGGCCGTGGTGATCCGCGGCAGCATCAGGTTCCAGAACTGGGCGACGGCATGCCGCGCCGACCAGTCCGCGTCCGCGCGTCCCAGGGCCTGCGCTCCCACCACCACCGCGGTCACGGCGGACACCAGGTCCTCGATGAGGACGTCCGCCGCCAGGACGCCCTCGGCGCGGGCCAGGGTCAGCATCGAGCGGACCCAGGTGTGCCACACCCGCCACAGCGCGACGTCCTCCTGCCAGGCGGCGTCCGCGGCGAGGCCGAAGCCGGCGCGCAGCACGACGTCCTCGGCGAGCCGCCGCGCCAGGATGTGCGAGGTGTCGACCAGATCCCGCAACGACGCGGGCTGTTCACAGGGGCGCGGAGCGATGATGTCCTGGAGGATCCGGGCCGCCTCGGACTCGACGGCAGCGCCCAGCGCGCGTTTGCTGCCGAAGTGGAAGTGCAGCGCACCGCTGCTGACTCCGGCTCCGACACTGATCTCCGTGAGTGACGACGGAGCGAACCCGCTCCGGTCGAAGGCCTCGGCGGCCGACCGGATCAGCTCCTGCCGCGTGCGTACCGCGCGGTCCTGCTGGGCCATCCTGGCGCTCCGGTGAGTACGGGGTTCCGATGATTGCGGAAGCGGCTGCCCATGCTGTGCAATCGGACAGCCACCCAGAGTGAGTACTCTAACAAACCGGATGTACTGTTTTCTCGACCGTCCTCCGGAGATGGCCGAAAGTCACTTCCCGGACACCGTTCCGGATCACCGCGATACCGTGCGGCATGCTCGCTATCCAGTTCGACCGCTTCGGTGGTCCCGAAGTCCTCCGGCCCACGCAACTGGCCACCCCCGTACCGGGCCCCGGCGAGGTGCTGATCACCGTCGAGGCCGCCGGGGTGAACTTCGCGGACACACACCAGGTGGACGGCTCCTACCTGACGGCCGACGCCCTTCCGTACGTACCCGGCAGCGAGGTCGTCGGCCGGACCCCGGACGGCAGGCGGGTCCTGGCCCGGGTTTCGCAGGGGTACGCGGAGCAGGTGGTCGCCAAGGAGTCCGCCGTGCTGGACCTGCCCGAGGAGCTGGGCGCCGCCGAGGCACTCGCCCTGCTCGTGCAGGGACTCACGGCCTGGCACCTGCTGCGGACCTCGGCCCGGCTGCGTACCGGCGAGACCGTCGTCGTCCACTCCGCAGCGGGCGGGGTGGGCAGCCTCGCCGTCCAGCTGGCCAGGGAGTTCGGCGCGGGGCGGGTGCTCGCCCAGGTCTCCTCCCCGGCCAAGGAGCGGCTCGCTCTGGACCTCGGCGCGGACGCGGTGGTCACCTACCCCCTCCAGGAGAAGGCGGACGTCGTCCTGGACGCCGTCGGTGGCGAACTCTTCGACCGGGCACTGGACTCGCTGGCGTCCTTCGGCCGCCTGGTGACTTACGGCAACGCCTCCCGCACCGGCTTCACCCCGGTGGACCCCGCCAGGCTCGGCCGGCTCAACGCCTCCGTGGTCGGCTTCTGGCTGCGTCCCACCCTCGCGGTGCCCGGCGCCGTCTCCGGACCGGTCAAGGAGCTCTTCGCCCTGACGGCCGCGGGCCGGCTCAGGCCCGTGGCCGGCGGCAGCTACCCGCTCGCCGAGGCGGCCCGCGCCCACGAGGACCTGCTGGCACGCCGGACGACCGGCAAGGTGATCCTGGTCCCCTGACGGGCCACGGCACGGGGCCCGGGGCCCTTGCGCGGGTGATTAGGGTGGCCGGATGCCGTCCTTGACCTCACTGACCCCAGGCCGCCCGGCCTCCCCGGGGGCCGCGTCCCCGGCCGCGCCCCGGGCCGGCCGCGATCCGTACTTCGACAACGCGAAGTACCTGGCGATCGTCCTCGTGGCGATGGGGCACGCCTGGGAGCCGCTGCCCGGGAGCGGCCGCCTGGTCGAGACGCTCTACACCTTCGTCTACACCTTCCACATGCCGGTCTTCATCATGATCGCCGGCTACTTCTCCCGCAGCTTCGACCTGCGTCCCGAGCGGGTGTGGAAGCTCGTCACCAGCCTGGTCGTGCCCTACGCGGTCTTCGAGATCGCGTACACACTGTTCGAGCGCCTCACGGGCACCCCCGACTTCCCGCTGAGCCCCCTCACGCCGTACTGGCTGCTGTGGTTCCTGCCCGCGCTGTTCCTGTGGCGTCTCACCACGCCGATCTGGCAGACGGTCCGGTGGCCCCTGGCGTTGTCCCTGGTCGTCGCGGCCATGGGGGCGGTGACCAGCAACATCGGCGGTGATCTGCAGCTCCAGCGCGTCCTGCAGTTCCTGCCGTTCTACGTCCTGGGCCTGCAGCTCCGGCCCGCGCACTTCGACCTGGTGCGCCGCCGCGCCGTTCGGATCGCCTCCGTACCGGTCTGTCTGATCGCCCTGGCCGCGGCGTACTGGGCGGTCCCGCGCACGACGACGTCGTGGTTCTTCCGGCGGTACGGCGCCGAGGAGCTCGGCTCGCCCGCCTGGACGGGTGCGCCGGTGACCCTGCTCCTGTTCGGCTGCGCCGTGGTGCTCAGCGCCTGCTTCCTGGCCTGGGTGCCGAGCCGCCGGCTGTGGATGACGGCGCTCGGCGCGGGCACGCTGTACGGCTACCTGCTGCACGGCTTCGTCATCAAGGGGGCGATCCGCCTCGACCTCTTCGAGGCCGACATCGTCTCCACCCCGACGGGCCGGATCGCGGTGTCACTCGCCGCGGCGGCCGTCGTCACCCTGCTGTGCAGCCCGCCCGTGCGACGGGTCTTCCGGTACGTGGTGGAGCCCCGGCTCGACTGGGCGAAGAAGCGGAACCCGGACCCGGCGGCCTCCTGACGCACCGCACCCCCTGGGCCCGGACGGGCACAGGGGGTGCGGTTCTCACCGGACGGGCCGGTTCAGACGTTGCCGGGTGTTCCGAGCATCGCGGACGCGTTCTCCAGCGGAGTGAGGGGCACCGCGGGGGCGGGCACCTCGGCCGGACGGCAGGTGAAGCCCAGGCGCGACAGCGCCCTGGTCACCTCGGCGGCGCTGAAGTCGCGGCGGTCCTGCCGGGTGATCACTTCCCCGACCTGCTTGACGGGGTAGACGCGGCGGCTGATGACCACCGCGTCACCGGTGACGGGTTCGGGCTTGATGCCCTTCATCGAATCCTCCACCTCGTTCTTGAACAGATCGAAGGGGAAGCGGGCGATGACACAGCGCATAGTGCCTCAACAGGGTCGAAGAGAAAGCCGGGAAGGGACAGCCGGTCCGGTGACTAGGCAGCCCGGTTGGACCGACGCAGCGCGGCAGCTGCACGCGCCTCGGGAGTCGCGGTGGTGGCGTTGGAGCGGCGGGCCTGCGGGGGCCTGCTGCCGCGCCGGCGCGAGGAGGAGCCGTTGCCCTTGCCCCGCTCCGTCAGCGGCGCGGAGATGGTCACGGGGACACCCGAGGGCGCCTGCGCCCCGGTGATGCGGCTGAGCTCGGCCTCGCCCGAGCGGACCTGGGCGACCTGCGGGGTGATCCCCGCATCGGCCATCAGACGGGTCATCTCGCGGCGCTGGTTGGGCAGCACCAGCGTGACGACACTGCCGGACTCCCCGGCACGGGCGGTACGGCCGCCGCGGTGCAGGTAGTCCTTGTGGTCGCTCGGCGGGTCGACGTTGACGACGAGGTCGAGGTTGTCGACGTGGATGCCGCGGGCCGCGACGTTCGTGGCGACCAGCACCGTGACATGGCCGGTCTTGAACCGGTCCAGGGTGCGGGTGCGCTGCGGCTGCGACTTGCCGCCGTGCAGTGCGGCAGCCCGTACACCGCTGTTCAGCAGGTGGTCGGTGAGCTTGTCCACCGCGTGCTTGGTGTCCAGGAACATGATCACCCGGCCCTCGCGGGCCGCGATCTCGGTGGTCGTGGCGTACTTGTCGGAGCCCTGCACGTAGAGCACGTGGTGCTCCATCGTCGTCACCGCACCGGCAGCGGGGTCGACCGAGTGGACGACCGGGTCGTGCAGGTAGCGGCGGACCAGGAGGTCCACATTGCGGTCGAGGGTGGCCGAGAACAGCATCCGCTGGCCTTCGGGGTTCACCTGGTCGAGCAGCTCGGTGACCTGGGGCATGAAGCCCATGTCGGCCATCTGGTCGGCCTCGTCGAGGACGGTGATGGCGACGCGGTCGAGCTTGCAGTCGCCGCGCTCGATGAGGTCCTTCAGCCGGCCCGGGGTGGCCACGACGACTTCGGCACCGCCACGCAGGGCGCTGGCCTGGCGGCCGATCGACATACCGCCGACGACCGTTGCCAGTCGGAGTTTGAGGGAGCGCGCGTACGGGGTCAGCGCGTCGGTGACCTGCTGGGCCAGCTCCCGGGTGGGAACGAGGACCAGGGCCAGCGGGCGGCGCGCGTCGGCGCGGTTGCCCGCGGTACGGGCCAGCAGCGCGAGACCGAAGGCGAGCGTCTTGCCCGAACCGGTGCGGCCGCGGCCGAGGACGTCACGTCCGGCGAGCGAGTTCGGCAGCGTCGCCGCCTGGATGGGGAACGGCACCGTCATGCCCTCGGAGCTGAGCGCCGCCAGCAGGGGCGCGGGCATGTCCAGGTCGCCGAAGGACTCGGCGGCGGGGAGCGCGGGAGTGATGGTCACCGGAAGGGCGAATTCACCCGAGACGGAGGAGGACCGGCGGCCGTAGCCTCCGGAGCGTCCGCCGCCGGAGCGGCCCTGGGAGCCCGAGCCACCCTGCCTACTGGACGCCGCCGAGCGGAATCCGTTGGCGGTGCGGCCGCTCTGGGACCCGCCGGAGCGAGTGCGCGAAAATCGGTCGTTCGTGCGAGCTGTGCGATCGCGGTTCAATGGAGAACCCTTCCCTCGAATGGCACGTATCGAGGGATTCTTTTTCCGGGCGGCTGCAGCCAAGTACGGCGCCAAGAATCGCAAGAACGAGCCGATGAAATAATGAAGAACGAAGCCCGTCCGTCGGTAATCAGCCGTATACGGCGCTTCGGAATGACTGCAATGGGACTGCTCCGGCACGACCCGCGTGCACCAGAAATTTACGTACTGGGCCTACCGCGGCGACGACGCCGGGGTCACAGTGCCGGGAAACAACAACGAGCTGGGGCCCGCACCCCAAGGTGCGGGCCCCAGCTGCGCCATACGCCTGAGGTGATCAGGCGGGGGTGATGTTCTCCGCCTGCGGGCCCTTCTGGCCCTGCGTGACGTCGAAGTTCACCTTCTGGCCTTCCTGCAGCTCGCGGAAGCCCTGGGCGGCGATGTTCGAGTAGTGGGCGAAGACGTCAGCGCCGCCACCCTCCTGCTCGATGAAACCGAAACCCTTTTCCGCGTTGAACCACTTCACGGTGCCAGTAGCCATGTCATATCTCCTTCGGGGCGTTGCCCGTGTCCCGCACTGTGCGAGCCACGTCGCCGCAAATGATTGCCCCGTCCGGAAGAAACCGGAAATACAAAAGTGCACCCACCCGAGTGAACCGGCGAGAGCACTTGAAGTTTTGGGAACCACAACTGCAACTGAGCTCAACAGTAGCACGATTTGGGCAGGTGCGGGCTGTACGCCATATCACTCCGGCACCGCTCCGCCGTTCGCGGCATAAACCTTCACCGCTCATTGCGCGTATTTCTGTGCTGGCGAAAACAGATATGCACCCGCCCGCCGGTCAGGAATCGGCGGTGCTCCGGCCGACCGCGGGCCTCCGCAGTTCCTCGTTGAGGCGCAGGGCCTCCTCGAGCTGGTCCTCCAGGATGACGATGCGGCAGGCGGCGTCGATCGGGGTGCCGCCGTCCACGAGCTCGCGGGCGCGGGCGGCGATACGCAGCTGGTAGCGGGAGTAGCGGCGATGGCCGCCCTCCGAGCGCAGGGGCGTGATCAGGCGGGCCTCACCGATGGCCCTGAGGAAACCCGGTGTCGCACCGATCATCTCCGCGGCCCGCCCCATCGTGTACGCGGGGTAGTCGTCGTCGTCGAGACGATCCATGCTGTGAGAGGGGGTTTCCGGGGGCATCTGCACCTCTTCTGCTGCGCACCGACCCATTGATATGGCCCGGCTGCACAAGAAACCCTAGGCGTACCGGTAGTCCATGTCTATCGCCACCGGAACAGATTTCCCCACATCGTGGCGCCCCGCGCGCAGCGTGGCGCCGCCCGGACCGCCCTCCCGGCGCTGCGAGGATTCCCCCGAATGCCCCAACACGACTGACCGGCCGGTCAGTTGTCCGCCGACCTGCGAGCGGTCATACTGCAGGAGTAGCCCTTCACGCATCCCCCGTCGTGAAGGGCTACAGTCACGCCCGGCCACCGGCATCACGGGGCCGGCGGAGCCCGCGGAGCCCCGGAGAACACGGTATGAGCACCACCAGCAGGACCACGACGGCGGCCCGCACGGTCACGGACGTCCTCCAGCCCCGCAATGTCCTGCTCGCCGGCATGCTCGCCATCGGACTCGCGTCCGCCGGTGACTGGACCGGGCTGCCCTGGGGCCTCCTCGGCGCAGTCTGTGCCGGGCTCGTCCCCGCCGGGTACGTGGAGTGGGAGCGCAGCCGCGGCACCTGGGGCGACCGCCATGTCGTGGACCGGACCCAGCGGGCGCCCATCTTCCTCGTGATCCTCGGCTCCCTCGGCGCCGGTTCGCTGATCATGGTCCTCGGCGGTGCCCCCGCGGGCATCCTGATCGCGATGATCGCCCTGTGGGCGATGACGATCGTGCTGCTGGCGGTCAACACGGTCTGGAAGATCTCGGTGGACTCGGCGGTCGCCTCGGCCGTGGTGGCCCTGCTCTGCGTGGTGCACTCCCTGTGGTGGCTGACCGCCTGCGTACCGGCGGTCGCCGTGTGCTGGTCGCGGGTGGCGCTGCGCTACCACTCGGTGGCGCAGACGGCCGCGGGGGCGTTCCTGGGTGCGGCGACCGCGGCGTTTTTCCTCCTCGCCTGAGCCAACGGGCCCCGTACCGGGTACGAGTGATCCGTGCCGACATTCGAGATCACCACCGCGAGCGCCGATGACGTCGGAATGCTGGGGGACTGGGCCGACGACGAGGGCTGGAACCCCGGCCTCACCGACGACCGGGCCTTCTTCGCCGCCGATCCGTGCGGCTTCCTGATCGGCCGGCTCGACGGCGAGCCCGTCACGTCCGTCTCCGTCGTGCGCTACGGCGCCTGCTTCGGCTTTCTCGGCTTCTACCTGACCCGGCCGTCACTGCGTGGCCGGGGGTACGGGACCCAGGTCTGGCGTGCCGGCCTGGCCCGGCTCTCCGGGCGCAGCGTCGGGCTCGACGGCGTACCCGCCCAGCAGGACAACTACCGCAGGTCCGGATTCCGCACCGCCTGGAGCAACGCGCGTTACGAGGGGGTGGTGCCCCTGGACGTCGCACCGCCGGCCGGTGTCACGCTCGTCGACGCCCGGACCCTTCCCTTCGGCCTGCTCAGCGCGTACGACCGGCGCTTCTTCCCCGAGGCACGCGACAGTTTCCTGGCCCCCTGGATCACCGCGCCCCGGCGCACGGCGCTCGCCGCGGTCCGCGACGGCTCGCTCGTGGGCTTCGCCGTGCTGCGCGCCTGCCGGGCCGCCTCGCGCATCGGCCCGCTCCACGCCGACTCCCCCGAGGTGGCCGGCGCCCTCGTGAGCGCGCTCGCGGCAACCGCTCAGGGCACCGCCGTCGCGATCGACGTCCCCGACATCAACCCGGCGGCCGTACGCCTCGCGGAACAGCTCGGCCTGGCCCCGTCGTTCGACACGGCGCGCATGTACGCAGGGCCGGTGCCGGAAACAGACCGGGCGGGCCTGTACGGCATCACCAGCCTCGAACTCGGCTGACCGATCACACCGACCGGCCGGAACCCACCCGTATCCGCCCGCGCAGCCGCTCCAGCACCCGGCCGCGCAGCGTCTCGTACTCCTCGCGGAGCCGTACGATCTCCGCCGGCCGCTCGATCACCGTGCCCCCGGTGACGACCTCGTGCGGTCCGAACTGCTCCCGGGTGAGGTCGATCTCGATGCCCAGGCCCAGCCTGTTCCACCAGTGGAAGTCGACCTGCTCTCCGTCGACCGTCACCTCGCCCCGGATCAGCTCGCCGCCGAGCAGGTCGTTGACCACGAGGGCGGTGACTCCGCACTGGTCCCGCGCCGGATTGTCCGGGTCCCACCGGGGCCGGTGCTCGGGCGTGGTCGTGTCCGCGTCCCAACTGCTGCGGATGGCGGCTTCGATGTCGGCGAGGAGCAGAGGTTCCATGCCGCCGATCCTCGCACCCGCCACCGACAACGGGCCGGGGCGCCAGGGCTGCCACCGTCCGGCATGCGTCGCCCGAGGGCCGTTTCGGCCCGGGCCGCCCCCGGTCTCAGGTGCGCGGCATCCCCCGCACCGGCCGTCGGCCGGGTCCGGCGGGCAGGCTGTCCAGGGCCATGGTCCCGTCGGCCGCCGATGCGTTCACCGGCAGTTCCAGCGCGGCGGTGACCGCGTCGGGGAGCGGACCGAGCCCCAGCATGCCCCTGACCAGGTCGGCCGTCAGACGGTGCCACGACGGTGCGCGCCGGAGCATCGCATGGTCGCTGTCCCTGATCGTGACCAGGCAGGTGCGGGCGCCCGCACGGCGGGCCCTGGCCGTGAGGGACTGGGTGGCCTGAGGGCTCGTCACGCGGTCCCGGGTGCTGTGGAGCAGGACGACGTCACGCCCCGCGAGCTGGGTGACCGGGTCCCCCGGCGGGCACCACGGGGCGAGGCCCACCACCGAGCGGACCAGCGGATGGCCGGCGGCGTGCAGAGCGGCACGCGCACCCATCGAGTGGCCCAGGAGGACCACGGGGATGTCGCCCGCCTCGCTCCGCAGTGCGTCCAGGTCCCGTACGACGTCGCGCATCGGGTCCTGCCGGGCGCCGTTCCAGCCGCGGTGGCTGTAGCGGACCCGGCGGACGCGTACGCCGGGGGCGGGGCGGACGGCCCGGGCCACCGCGCGGGCGATCGGGAGCATCCGCAGGCCGGGCAGGTTCATGACGCCGGGCGGGGGCGGCGCCAGACCCGTCTCGTACCCGCCGTGCAGGACGAGCACAGCTGCTGACGGCGGTCGTTCGGCCACGCGTACCTCCGGGTCGGGGTGCGGAGCCCGTGCCCGCCCACTCCTCCCATATTCGGCGCCGGGCGGCGCAAGGATGGGTCGAACGTGTCGATACGTGGAAAGTGCCGTTCACTGTACGAGGCACGGACCCATTCACTTACCGGACCAAGGGAGCTGCCGGCATGGCATCAGGACCCCAGATCGGCCAGAACGTCCAGGACTTCACGCTTCCCGGCGGAATACTGGCCGAGGACACCTTCGAGCGCCGCGACTTCACGCTCTCCGCCGCCCGCGGCCGGGCCGTCGTCCTCGCCTTCTATCCCGGCGACAACACGGCCGTCTGCACCAAGCAGCTCTGCTCCTACTCCTCGGGCCTCGAAACCTTCGAGGGCCTCGACGCCGAGGTCTGGGGAATCAGTCCACAGGGTGTGGACAGCCACGAGTCCTTCGCCCGCACCCACCAACTGCGCATGCCGCTCCTGGCCGACACGGGACGGGACATCGCCCGGGCCTACGGGGTCGCGGCGCCCGGCATCGGAGTACGGCGTTCCGTCTTCCTGATCGGGCCCGACGGCGTACTGCGCTGGAAGCATGTCGCCCTGCTCGGTGCCACGTTCCAGTCGCTGGACACGCTCGCCGGGCACCTTTCCGGCATCGGAACCGCGTAAAGACTGCCGGACTCCGGCAGTATCCCTGGCCGGTGGCGTATGGGATCCTTCAGTCGGTTCGACGGAAACATTTCGGGGGAAATCGAAAGCCGGGGGAGTGATCACGTGACCATATTTCTCGGTCTCGGCATTGCGGGAATCGCTCTTCTCACCCTCTCCCTGATCTTCGACGGAATCCTCGAAGGGCTCCTCGGCGACGCGCTGGGCGGGCTGCTGAACGGCTTCTTCGACGGTCTGCTCTCCCTGCCCGTCATCGCCGGCTTCATCTCCATGCTCGGCTTCGGCGGCGCGATCGTCCTCGGCACCACCGGCGCGGGTATCCCGGTGTCCGTCGCGGCCGGGGCCGCGGCGGGGCTCGTGGCGGCCTGGCTGACCTGGAGGCTGAGCAAGGCGCTGATGCGGGATCAGACCACGGCCACGCCCCGCGGCGAGGACCTCGTGGGCACCTCGGGATCCGTCGTCACCCCGATCCCGGCCGACGGCTACGGCGAGGTCCTGCTGCGACTCGCGGGCCAGACCGTGAAGTTCTCCGCGAAGAGCGACGTACCGGTCGAACGCGGCGCCGAGATCTGGGTCGAGGCCACCCTCTCGACCACCTCGGTCACGGTCCGCCCCGTCGAGCGCTGACACCGCCGGGCCACACGTCTGTCCACCACCTGAACGAGCTGCCACCCCGTCGGGGGGCAGGGGGGATCCTTCTCATGAGTCCAGTAGTGATCGCCGTCATCGGCATAGTCGTTCTCGTCGTACTCCTCGGCCTCGCGGTCATCACCCGCTACAAGGTCGCGGGACCCAGCCAGGCCTTCATCATCACGGGCCGCCGCGGCAAGAAGTCGACCGACCCGGTGACCGGCCGCACCAGCATCGACAACAGCGGCCAGAAGGTCGTCGTCGGCGGCGGCGTCTTCGTCGTGCCGTTCGTCCAGCAGAAGTTCACCCTGGACCTCTCCAGCCGGCACATCCCCGTCGCCGTACGCGGAGCGGTCACCCTGCGCGGCGTGAAGTCCAACCTCGAGGGCGTCGCGATCGTCAAGGTCGGCGGGAGCGAGGACGCGATCCGCGCCGCCGCCCAGCGCTTCCTCCAGCAGCAGAACGGCATCGTCGGCTTCACCCAGGAAGTGCTCTCCGGCGCCCTGCGCGCGATCGTCGGCCGGATGTCCGTCGAGGACATCATCCGCGACCGCGCCGCGTTCGCCGGCCAGGTCGCCGAGGAGGCCGAGGCCAGCCTCTCCGGCCAGGGCCTGATCCTGGACGCCTTCCAGATCCAGGACATCACCACCGAGGGCTCCTACCTGGAGGACCTCGGACGCCCCGAGGCGGCCCGCGCCAAGCAGGAGGCCGACATCGCCGAGGCCATCGCCCGGCGGGCCTCGGAGCAGGCCCGGCTGAAGGCGGCCGAGGAGATCGCCATCGCCGAGCGGACGTTCTACCTCAAGCAGGCCGAGATCAAGGCCGAGACGGCAGCCGCGACCGCGAAGGCCGACGCGGCCGGCCCCCTCGCCGAGGCGGCCCGCCAGCAGGAGGTCCTCGCCGAGCAGGAGAAGGTCGCCCAGCGCCAGGCGGCCCTGACCGACCGTGAGCTCGACACCAAGGTCCGCAAGCCCGCCGACGCCGCCCGGTACCGGGCGGAGCAGGAGGCCGAGGCCCGCCGTATCGCCCAGGTCAAGGAGGCCGAGGCCGACGCGGAGCGCTCCCGTCTGACCGGTCAGGGCGAGAAGCTCCACCGCTCGGCCCTCGCCGACGCCGTCCGCATCGAGGGCGAGGCCGAGGCCGCCGCCATCGCCGCCAAGGGCTCCGCCGAGGCCGAGGCCATGCAGAAGAAGGCCGACGCCTTCGCGCAGTACGGCGACGCGGCGGTGCTGCAGATGCTGGTCGAGGTGCTCCCGCAGGTCGTCGCCAAGGCGGCCGAGCCGCTGAGTGCCATCGACAAGCTGACGGTCATCTCGACGGACGGCGCCAGCCAGCTGTCCCGCACGGTCACGGACAACGTGGCCCAGGGCATGGAACTGCTGAGCTCGACCACGGGCGTCGATCTGGGCGCGCTCCTGCAGAACCTGAAGGGCAAGGTGGGCGGCGCGGAGTCCGTACCGGCGCCGGCCGCCCCCCAGCACACGAACAACAAGATCGAGGTCACGGACTGACGCACCTCCGCCCCACCGGGCCCGGCGGCGATCCTTCGCCGCCGGGCCCTTTCACTCGGCGGGGAGCACCGCCTCAGTCCATGGCGATCCCACGGGCCGCGAGGATCTCCGCTGCGCCGGGGACCCGCAGATCGGCTATGCAGGTGATGCGCTCGAGGTTCGGCAGCAGGGCCAGGTCGTCGAGCGACCGGACGTCGAACAGGTCGTCCTCGCCGTCCCAGACCGGGGAGCACTCGTAGTACACCTCGTGCCCGCCGTCGACGAGCAGCTCGTCCACGCTCGCCAGCAGCTCGTCGCTGATCTCCAGCTCCTCGAAGAAGGCGCGGGACTCGTCGAGCACCGTGAACGCCAGGTCGTTGTCGAACACGTGGGTCTGCACGTCCTCGACGCCCCGGGCGCGCATCCGCTCGTCGATGCGGTACGCCGGTAGGAGTGTCCCGTCCGCGTACATGAGCTTCTCGATGACCAGCAGCTTGAAGTTGAAGTCCTTGAAGTCAGCCATGCCCGGAGAACTATCACGCCGCTCCGACAGCGCCCCGCTTGCTGCCCCATGGCCGGTTTTCGTCGCCGGATAAGGTAATGGAAAGCTAAAAGGATCACCAAGACGCATCGCCGAACCGCCGCGCTCCTCGGGAGGAAGCCATGGGAACCCACCGCACATCGCTGCCAGGAGTCGGCGTGCAGTACGACTACACCACCGAGTCGGGACAGCACATCTCCGTGGTCGTGCACCACGACGGGCGGCGCTTCCTCGGGTTCTACGAGAAGGACGACCCAGATTCGTGCCTGCTCTCCGTACCCCTGACCACCGCCGAGGCCACCGGGCTCGCGCATCTGATCGATGCCGCGCCGATCGACGCCGTACGGACCGAGGGGATCGATCTCGTCACCGAGCACATTCCGCTCGGGACCCGTTCCCCGTACGGCGGGCGGCTGCTCGGCGAGACCAGGGCGCGGACCCGGACGGGCGCGTCGATCGTGGCCGTCCTGCGTACGCACAGTGCGCATCCGTCGCCCGGTCCGGACTTCCGGCTGGCCATCGGGGACACGCTCGTCGTCGTCGGCACACGTGAGGGCGTCGACACGCTCTCCGAGATCATTGCGGAGGGCTGACCGTGCACGACACGACTGCACTGCTGGTGGAGCTCGGCTCCGTCATTCTCGGGCTCGGCATCATCGGCCGCTTCGCCGGGCGGATAGGCCTCTCGCCGATTCCGCTCTATCTGCTGGCCGGGCTGGCCTTCGGGGAAGGCGGTCTGCTGCCGCTCGGCGCCAGTGAGGAGTTCACCGCCATCGGGGCGGAGATAGGCGTCATCCTGCTGCTGCTCCTGCTCGGGCTCGAGTACAGCGCGTCCGAACTCGTCACCAGCCTCAAGACGCAGTACCCGTCCGGGGCCGTCGACTTCGTGCTCAACGCGACGCCCGGGGCGATCGCCGGTCTGATGCTCGGGTGGGGGCCCGTGGGGGCCGTCGCGCTGGCCGGGGTCACCTGGATCTCGTCGTCCGGCGTGATCGCCAAGGTGATGACCGACATGGGGCGCCTCGGCAATCGCGAGACGCCCGTCATCCTCGGTGTCCTCGTCATCGAGGACCTCGCCATGGCCGTCTATCTGCCGCTGCTCACGGCGATGCTGGCCGGCGTCGGCCTGGCCGGTGGCAGCATCGCCCTGCTGATCGCACTCGGGACCGTCGGGTTCGTGCTGTACCTGGCGCTGCGGCACGGGCGGCTCATCAGCCGTGCGGTGTCCTCCGACAACCCGGAGATGCTGCTGCTCGTCGTCCTCGGGCTCACGGTCCTGGTGGCCGGTGTGGCGCAGCAGTTGCAGGTGTCCGCGGCCGTCGGCGCGTTCCTCGTGGGTATCGCCCTGTCGGGAGAGGTCGCCGAGGGTGCGCGCAAGCTGCTGACGCCGCTGCGCGATCTGTTCGCCGCCGTCTTCTTCGTGTTCTTCGGTCTGTCCACCGATCCGGCGGACATCCCTCCGGTGCTGCTTCCTGCGGCCCTGCTGGCGATCGTCACCGTCTTCACCAAGATCGGCACCGGCTGGTACGCGTCGCGGCGGGCCGGCATCGGTCCGCGGGGCCGTTGGCGCGCGGGGGGCACGCTGGTCGCGCGCGGCGAGTTCTCGATCGTCATCGCCGGTCTGGCCGTGGCGACGGAACCGCGGATCGGGCCCATCGCCACCGCGTACGTGCTGATCCTGGTGATCGTCGGACCGCTCACCGCCCGCTGGACCGAGCCGGTCGCCTCCGGGCTTCAGGCGAAGCTGGCGGGCCGGGGGAAGAAGCCGGCACCGGCCGTGGCGAGCGTCGAGCCCATGCCCTCGCACGACGACCTCACGCCGGAGCACGCAGGGCGCGACGCCGACTGAGACGGTGAGCCGGGGGTTCCCCGCAGCCCGGTCCCCGGAGCCCCCGGGGAACCGGGCCCCCTCCCCGCCTCAGAGCTCCTTCGCCGGCCAGTCCAGCAGCCGGGCCCCGATCACCGCGGTCTGGAGCGTGTAGCGGTGCATCGGATCGGACGGATCGGAACCGGTCAGCTGGTGTATGCGCTCCAGCCGGTACGTCAGGGCGCGCACGCTCAGCGCCAGCCGGCGGGCCGTCTCGGCTGCGACACATCCCGCCTCGAAGTACACGGACAGTGTCCGCAGCAACGGTTCCGCGCCGCCCCGGGCCTCCTGGAGCGGACCGAGCTCGCTGCGCACCAGGTCGGCCATCGCCTGCCGGTCCCGCGTCAGCACCGGGTAGACCAAAAGGTCCGTGGCGTACAGCACCGGCTCGTCGAGCCCCATCCGCTGCGCCAGGTCGAGGGCCTCGAGCGCCTCGTCGTACGAGTGGACGACGCCGCCGGGACCCCGGTGCGCGCGCCCGACCGCGACCTGGCCGCCGTCCGTCGCGGCGTGCGCCTGCTTGGCGAAGTACCTCAGGACATCCGGCTGGCTGCCGGGGGCGATGCAGACGAGGCGCCCGTCCTTCGTGGTGAGCAGGATCTTCCGGCCGCTGAAGCGGGTGAGCAGCGCCGTCTCCACACTGCGGGACACGGAGTCGGTCTCGGTGTACGCCTCCGGCCCCGTCGCCACGGCGACGGCGTGCGCCCGCGAGAGCCGCAGCCCGAAGCGTGTGGCGCGCTCCGCGAGCCTGCCCAGGTCGCTGCGCCCGTACAGCAGGTCGTCGATGAACTCCCGCCGCGCCGCTTCCTCGCGCCGTACGGTGAGCCGCTGCGCCCGCTCGAAGCCCTCCGCGAAGGCGTCGACCGCCTGTTCCACCGCGGCCAGCACGGCATCGGCGGCCGCACCGGACCCGACCGCGGCGCGCGGCCACGCGGCGCGGGTGGCCGCCAGATGCAGATTCACCAGGGCACGCAGCTGGTGGCCGGCCTCCGCGGCCGCACGGCCCAGCGCGCGACGGGTCTCCAGCTCGTCACGGGTGAGCCGGCGGCCGGTGTCCGCGACCTCGCCCAGCACGCGGGCGTGGTCCCCCAGGAACTCCTCGGGGATCTCCGGCTCTGCCACGGCTCACTCCTCCTGCATCCCGTACGTGAGGGCACCGACCGGCGCCGACACCTCTCCAACGCACACGGACGGGTGCCGGTGCCCGGCATCAGGAACTCGCAAAGACTGCCGCATTCCGGCAGTGCGGGGAAAGCGCCCCGACTGGCACGATCTCTTCAGCAACACACGGGGGAAGCACGGGGGTTACGGGGGAAACACGGGGGAAGACCCGGCCGCTGCGGTGCCGTTCGCGGTGTCGCGGCGCCGGGGCCCCGTGCGCACCCCGCCACCCCTGGCCGACAGAGGCGCGCAGCGACGCAGGGGGTGAACCGGATGGCCGAAATCCTTTCCGCAGCACTTGCCTTTCCTGTCGTCGTCCTCGATGCCGCCCTGGTCGTCGTCGTCTGCTTCTGGCTGCTGGTGCTGGTCGGGGCCACCGGAACGGACTCCTTCGACAGCGACCTCGACGCGGACGCGGCGGGCGTCGGCGGGGTACCGGTCGCCGTGTCCGCGTCGCTCGCCGTGGTCATCGCCTGGTTCACCGGCCTCACGGGTTCGGTCCTGGTCCAGCGCAGCGGTGTCACCGGCACCGCACGCTCCCTGCTCCATGTCGCCGTACTGGCGGGGGCGCTGCTGATCGCCTGGGGGGTCGTCCGCATGCTCGTACGCCACCTCCGCCGGTACTTCCACGCGGGACCTCCGTCGCGGCAGGACTTCCTGGGGCAGGCCTGCACGATCCGTACGGGGTCCGTCGGTACCGGCTTCGGGCAGGCGGAGGTTTCGGCGGCCGACGGTTCGACCGCGCTCGTGCGGGTCCGCCGGCCGGTGCCGTCGTCCGGTCCCGGTGAGGTGCTCGCGGCGGGCAGTACGGGGCTCCTCCACGCGTACGACGACGAGGGCGAGTTCTTCTGGGTCTCGGCGTACGACGACGCGCCCGCCCGCCGACCGCTGCCGCGCGAGGCCGCCTGACCGCCCACGCCCCGCCCACCGCGGGTGAGCGAAGGCTGATGATCGAGATTCGGGAGAGGACAAGGCATGCTGGGTTTCGTGCCTCCCCTTCCTCAGCAGCCCCAACGACCCACCACCAGCGGCCACATGGTGGTCTGCGGCGACGACACGCTCGCCCGGCGGCTCGCCGTGGAGCTGCGCTATGTGTACGGGGAACGGGTCACCCTGCTGCTCCCGCCGGGCCGCGACACCAGCCGCCCCGATCTGCCGCTGACCCAACGCGCGCGGGCGGCAGCCCTGTTCGGCCGCATGTCGGCGGCGATGAACCGCAACGGCGGGGCGGGCGGGACCGGTGACGGCGACACCAACGCCGGGGTCGAGGCCGTACGCATCATCGAGGCGCACGAGCCGTCCGACGACGTACTGGAAGAGGCCGGTGTCGACCGGGCCGCCGCACTCGCGCTGGTCTACGACGACGACGAGCGCAACATCCGGGCCGCCCTGACGGCCCGGCGCCTCAACCCACGTCTGCGGCTGGTCATCCGGCTCTACAACCGCAAGCTCGGCCAGCACCTGGAGACCCTGCTCGACCAGGCGGCCGCCGTCGCTATGCCGGGGCTCGACCCGGCCGCCCTGGACGCCTCCACGACCGTGCTGTCCGACGCCGACACCGCCGCCCCCGCCCTTGCCGCCACCGCACTGACCGGCAGCAGCAAGGTCATCCAGGCCGAGGGCGTGCTCCTGCGTGCCGCCGAGCGGACCCCGCCCCGGCAGGGCGAGCTCGCCGACCCGGGCCTGTGCACGCTGGCCCTGCTCTCCTCCACCACCCATGACCCCGCGGGCACCGAGGGCTCCGACAGCAGCGGCGAGGAGGGCCCCCAGCTCCTGCCCGACGATGCGACGGTGGCCGCGGCCACCGGCCGGGGCACGGTCGTCCTGGAAGCCATCAGCCAGGCGGGACCCGACCGGACACCCACCCGGATGGGCGGCAGGGGCGCACCGCTCGGCCACATCTTCTCGCGCCGGCTGCGCTGGTCGGCGGCGGGCGTCGCCACGGCCGTCGTGGCCCTGGCCGTCGCCTCGGTCGTCACCACCGGCGACAGCCCCGTGCACGCCGCCTATCTGACCCTGCTCGACCTGCTCGCGATGGGCGACCCGGCGGACGGGGACAAGGACCCGGCGTCCCGCCAGATCATCCAGCTCCTCTCCGGAACGGCCGGACTCCTCCTCCTGCCGCTGCTGGTCGCCGCCGTCCTGGAGGCGTTCGGCTCGCTGCGCACCGCGTCCGCGCTGCGCCGCCCCCCGCGGGGCCTGTCCGGCCATGTCGTGCTCCTGGGCCTCGGCAAGATCGGCACCAGGGTCCTCGTGCGGCTCCGCGAGCTGGACATCCCCGTCGTCGTCGTCGAGGAGGACCCGGAGGCACGCGGTATCCCGCTGGCCCGGAGCATGCACATCCCGACGGTCATCGGCGATGTCACGCAGGAGGGCGTCCTGGAAGCGGCCAAGATCCGCCGGGCCCGCGCGCTGCTCGCCCTGACCAGCGTCGACACGACGAACCTCGAAGCCGCCCTGTACGCCCGCTCGGTGAAGCCCGACCTGCGGGTGGCGCTGCGCCTGTACGACGACGAGTTCGCCAACGCCGTCTACCGGACCCTGCGCACCGTCCACCCGCAGTCCCTGACCCGCTCCCGCTCCGTCTCCCACCTGGCCGCCCCCTCGTTCGCCGTCGCCATGATGGGCCGTCAGATCCTGGGGGCGGTCCCGGTCGAGAGAAAGGTCATGCTGTTCGCCGCCCTGGAGGTGGGTGGCCATCCGCAGCTGGAGGGCCACACCGTCGAGCAGGCGTTCCGACCGGGTTCCTGGCGCGTCCTGGCCCTGGACGCCACCCCGCCGGCCGACCGCCGCCCCGATCTCGCCTTCGGCCCCGACGCGACGGACCGGCCGGCCGGCCTGGTCTGGAACCTGCATCCGGGCTACGTGCTGCGGGCGGACGACCGGGTGGTGATCGCGGCGACCCGGCGCGGTCTGGCGGAACTGCTGCGCAGGCAGCGCTCGATGAACCGGCTGTGACCCGTGGCCGAGCACTCGGCCACGGGTCGGCGCGGCGGCGGGGTCAGCGGGGCGTGCCCATCGCCTCGCGCACCTCGTCCAGCGTCGCCTCGGCGATCGCGTTCGCCCGCTCGTTGCCCGCGCGCAGCACCGACCGCACGTACGCCATGTCCTGCGCGTACTCGGCCCGGCGGGCCCGGATCGGGGCCATCGTCGCGTTCACCGCGTCCGTCACGGTCCGCTTGAGCGCGGCACCGCCGCCGTCCCCGATCTCCTCGGCGACGTCGTGCGGGTCGCGCCCGAGGCAGAGCGCGGCCAGCAGCACCAGACCGGACACCCCGGGCCGCCGCTCGGGCTCGTACGTGATGTGCCGCTCGGCGTCGGTGGTCGCGCCCTTGATCAGCCGGGCCGTCTCGTCGGCGTCCGCGCCGAGGGCGACGGAGTTGTTCCGGCTCTTGCTCATCTTGGTGCCGTCCGTGCCGAGCAGCAGGGGCGCGGCGGAGAGCAGCGCGTCGGGTTCCGGGAAGACCGCCCCGTACCGCTCGTTGAAGCGGCGGGCGACGGTGCGGGTGACCTCCAGATGGGGCAGCTGGTCCAGGCCGACGGGTACGAGGTTGCCCTTGCAGAACAGGATGTCGGCGGCCTGGTGCACCGGGTAGGTGTACATGAGCCCGCTGACCGCGGCCTGCCGGGAGTGGGCGATCTCGTCCTTCACGGTGGGGTTGCGGCCGAGCTCGGCGACGGAGACGAGGGAGAGGAACGGCAGGAGGAGCTGGTTGAGGGCCGGTACGGCGCTGTGGTTGAAGACCGTCGTGCGGGCGGGGTCGATCCCGATGGCCAGATAGTCCAGCAGCAGCCCCTCCACATGCTCGGTGAGCCGCTCGGCGACGTCCCGGTCGGTGAGGACCTGGTAGTCGGCGATCAGGACGAAGACGTCCACGCCGAGGTCCTGGAGGCGCACCCTGTTGTGGAGGGTGCCGAAGTAGTGCCCGAGGTGGAGGGCCCCGGTGGGCCGGTCGCCGGTGAGGACCCGGAAACGGCCCGGATCCTGTGCGAGCTGTTCCTCAAGCTCGGCACTGCGGCGCAGGGCGGGTGCTGCGGGGCCGGCGGGCGGCAGGTCTGTGACGGTCACGTGGCTCTCCTCGCTGATCGCGTATGCGTTCAGGACGGCCCGCCGACGGACATCGGGGCAGCAAAAAAGGGCCGTCCATGTCGAACGGCCCTGGTTCCGTGCAGATGAAGGTGGCCGCTCCTAGGAGGAGCGCCACCGGTTCAGGCACGGGACGGAGGTCATGCGCCCACTTTAGTCACTTGTCCGCGTGGCCGCCCACGTAGAAGAGCAGCATGATGAACCCGGCGAAGAGGTGCGTCGCGAAAATGTAGACGAAGACGCGCAGGACGACACCGCGCTCCTTCCAGCTCTCACTCTCGCTCATGGCTCACCTCTTTCCGCTCCTTCACCGCGACAGGCCCGGCTCCAGGGTACGCAGCCCCGGGGCGCACGGAGCCCGCGGAATAGGGGGGCGGGGTCTCCCGTTGTAGGGTGTGTTCAGATAGTTCAACGTTCAACCAGTAGCTGGAGGCGGGCGCCATGCAGTTCGGGATCTTCACCGTCGGGGACGTCACCACCGACCCCACGACCGGTACGACGCCGAGCGAGAACGAGCGGATCAAGGCGACGCTCGCGATCGCGCTCAAGGCCGAGGAGGTGGGCCTGGACGTCTTCGCCACCGGTGAGCACCACAACCCGCCGTTCGTCCCGTCCTCGCCGACGACCACGCTCGGCTACATCGCCGCCCGCACCGAGAAGCTGATCCTGTCCACGTCCACCACCCTGATCACCACCAACGACCCGGTGAAGATCGCGGAGGACTACGCCACGCTCCAGCACCTCGCGGACGGCCGTGTCGACCTGATGATGGGCCGCGGCAACACCGGGCCGGTCTACCCCTGGTTCGGCAAGGACATCCGCCAGGGCATCCCGCTCGCGGTCGAGAACTACGCCCTGCTGCACAAGCTGTGGCGCGAGGACGTCGTCGACTGGGAGGGCAAGTTCCGCACACCCCTCCAGTCCTTCACCGCGACCCCGCGCCCGCTGGACGGCGTCCCGCCGTTCGTCTGGCACGGCTCCATCCGCTCCCCGGAGATCGCCGAGCAGGCCGCCTACTACGGCGACGGGTTCTTCCACAACAACATCTTCTGGCCCCTGGAGCACACGAAGAAGATGGTCGACCTCTACCGCCGGCGCTACGCCCACTACGGGCACGGCACCGCCGAGCAGGCGATCGTGGGCCTCGGCGGCCAGGTGTTCATGCGCAAGAACTCGCAGGACGCGGTACGGGAGTTCCGCCCGTACTTCGACAACGCGCCGGTCTACGGGCACGGGCCCTCCCTGGAGGACTTCTCGGAGCAGACCCCGCTGACCGTCGGCTCCCCGCAGGAGGTCATCGAGCGGACCCTGACCTTCCGCGAGCACGTGGGCGACTACCAGCGCCAGCTGTTCCTGATGGACCACGCGGGACTGCCGCTCAAGACGGTCCTGGAGCAGCTCGACATCCTCGGCGAGGAGGTCGTACCCGTGCTGCGCAAGGAGTTCGCCGCCCTGCGCCCGGCCGGCGTGCCGGAGGCACCCGTCCACCCGGCGGTCACCGCCGCCCGCGCCGCCCGCGCCACCCAGAAGGAGGTCTGACCACCGTGTTCGCCACCGCACCCCTGAAGATCGTCGCCGTCGCCGCCGGGCTGAGCAGCCCCTCGTCCACCCGGCTGCTGGCGGACCGGCTGGCCGATGCCGCCCGTGAGCGGCTGGCGGCCGGCCAGGACCGGAGGGTCGACGTGCAGGTCGTCGAGCTGCGCGATCTCGCCGTCGACATCGCGAACCACCTCGTCACCGGCTTCCCGCCGAAGGACCTCAAGGCGGCGATCGACGCGGTGACCGGGGCGGACGGGCTGATCGCCGTGTCGCCCGTTTTCACCGCCTCGTACAGCGGGCTGTTCAAGTCCTTCTTCGACCTGATCGACAACACCGCCCTGACCGGCAAGCCCGTCGTCGTCGCGGCGACCGGCGGCACGGCCCGGCACTCGCTGGTCCTCGAGCACGCGATGCGCCCGCTCTTCACGTACCTGCGGGCGGTCGTCCTGCCGACGTCCGTGTACGCGGCGTCCGAGGACTGGGGTGCGTCCGGCGACGAGTACACCGAGGGGCTGCCCTCCCGGATCCGCCGCGCCGGCGGCGAACTCGCCTCCGCGGTCATGGGGCACACGGCCTCCGGGGCGTCCCGGTCGCTCACCCTCGACGACGGCGAGGACGCGGTCGTGCCGTTCGAGCAACAGCTCGCCGGACTGCGCACGGCCTGAACGGAACACCTGGGGCCTCCGTTCGACCCGCAGGCCCCAGATGCCCGTTTTCGTTAGAGTTGTCGCGAATAGAGGCCTGGTGAAGAGCAGGCCAGGCATGAGCGGACCGAACGGGAGGCAGACATGGGCAGGATCGTCGTCGGCGTGGACGGCTCGGATGCGTCGATCAAGGCGCTGCGCTGGGCGGTACGCCAGGCCGAACTGACCGGGGACACGGTCGAGGCGGTCAACAGCTGGGAGTACCCCGCGTCCAGCTGGGCGTCCATGATGCCGGGCATGCCGGAGGACTTCGATCCTCAGGCCGTGGCGATCGTGGCCCTCACCGAGGCGCTGGAGGAGGCCCTCGGCGCCGAAAGCGCGGCATCGGTCAGCAAGATCGTCGTGATCGGCAACCCCGCGCAGTCCCTGCTCGACCGGGCCGCGGGCGCGAATCTGCTGGTCGTCGGCGCCCGCGGCTACAGCGGCTTCAAGGCGACGCTGCTCGGCTCGGTCAGCCTCCACGTGACCCAGCACGCCCCCTGCCCGGTCACCGTCGTACGCGACTAGGACCTCCCGGTCCGGCTCACGGGCGGGCCACCCACGCGGTGGCCCGCCCTTGTCGCGGCCGGACGGGTTCAGCCCTGGGAATTGACGTGTTCGAGCACCCGGGCGAACTCCTGGGTGGGCGAGAAGTCCACGTACTCGCAGTCCTCGAGAGCCTCGGGGGCGTGGCCGGGAGGCCAGTAGTACGCCTGCCCCTCCTCGTAGATCTCGTACGACTCCGAGTCGGCACCTGTCCACATCTTCAGCCGGCCCTTGAGGAGATAGCCCCAGTGGTTGCAGGGGCACAGGTCGTCCGGCATGCCCTTGAGCGCCGGGCGCATGTCCGTGCCCTTGGGAAACCGGACGAAGGCGACCGTCAGGTCTCCACCGATCTCCTTCATGCGCAGTTCCGCACCCTCGCCCTCGAAGGCAACGGGCGTCTCGTTCCTTGTCGTGGCCGTCATGGCTCCTCCAGGCTTCTCAGGGCAGGCACGTGCCCCTGTCTTCCAGTCTGGTCCCGGCCTGCGGAGGAGGCGAGAGAAGGAGCACGGCCCCACCGCCGGAGCGCACCCCGCCGGGAGGACCGACGGCCGGCGTCACTTCCGGTTGTAGAGCCGCATCGTCACCGTGCCGAACACCACCACGAACAGGGCCGACCAGCCCAGCGACCAGGCGATGTCCGTCGCCGGCCAGTTGCCGGCCATGAGCTCCCTGACCGCCGTGGCCACATGGGTGACCGGGCTGTTGTTCACGAAGACCTGCAGCCAGCCCGGCATGGTCTTCGGGTCGACGAACACGTTGCTCAGGAACGTCAGCGGGAAGATCACCATCATGCTGACGCCCATCACCGACTTCTCGGTGCGCAGCAGCAGCCCGAACATCGTCCAGATCCAGGAGAACGCGAACGAGAACACCAGCAGCAGGGCCACGCCCGCCAGCACTCCCAGCACCCCGCCGTCCGGCCGGTAGCCGATGATCATGCCGACGGCGAGCATGACCGCCGAGGCCAGCACGTAGCGCAGGACATCGCCGAGCAGATAGCCGACCATCGGCGCGGGGCGCCAGATCGGCAGCGTACGGAAGCGGTCGAAGACGCCCTTGGTGATGTCCGTGTTCACCGAGACACCCGTGTACATCGTGATCATCACGACGCTCATCACCAGGATGCCCGGCAGCAGGAACTGGATGTACGCCTCGGTGGAACCGGCCAGCGCCCCTCCGAAGAGGTACGTGTACATCAGCACCATCATGATCGGGAACGCCGTGACGTCGAACAGCTGCTCGGGCACGTGCTTGATCTTCAGCATCGCCCGCCACCCGAAGGTGAGGGACGCCGAGAGCGCACTGGGCCTGGGCGGCCGCTCCTGGCCGACCAGCAGGGAGGCGAGCGTCTCGGCGTCCGGCGCGGTGAGCTCGACGTCCTCCGTCTGGGTCTTGGCCGGTGCGGTACTCACGCCGCCACCCCCTTCTTGTCCGTGAGCGCGAGAAAGACCTCGTCGAGGCTCGGTTGCCCCAGCGCGAAGTTGTCCACGTGGATGCCGCACCTGGCCAGCTCGGCCAGCGCCCGCGCGGCCTGTTCCGCCGCGCCCTTCTCCGTGCCGTGGCCGTTGACCCTGGCCGTCAGCGCGACCGGGTCCGGGTCCAGCTGGACCGTGGCGTCCAGCACGAGCGCGAGTACCCGCTCGGCCTCGGGCCGCTGGGCGGGGTCCCGCAGGCGCAGATGGACCGAGCCGGAGCCGACGGACGCCTTGAGCTCGCCCTTCGTGCCCTCGGCGATCACCTTGCCGTGGTCGATCACCGCGATGCGCGAGGCCAGCTGATCGGCCTCGTCCAGGTACTGCGTGGTCAGCATGACCGTCGTGCCCTGGGCGACGACGGCCCGCACGATGTCCCACACCTGGTTGCGGCTGCGCGGGTCGAGCCCGGTCGTCGGCTCGTCGAGGAAGAGCAGGTCCGGGGTGTTCAGGATCGACGCGGCGATGTCGATACGGCGCCGCATGCCGCCCGAGTAGTTCTTCACCTGCTTGCCGGCCGCCTCGCTCAGCCCGAAGGCCTCCAGCAGCTGAGCCGACCTGGTCCGGGCCTGGGGCTTGGAGTGCCCGAGCAGCCGGCCCAGCAGCACCAGGTTCTCCGTACCGGTCAGGTCCTCGTCGACCGAGGCGTACTGCCCCGTGAGGCTGACCCGGCTGCGGACCGCGTCGGCGTCCTTCACGACGTCGTGGCCGAAGACCCGTGCCTGGCCCTCGTCCGGGCGCAGCAGCGTCGCCAGCATCCGTACGGCGGTGGTCTTCCCGGCGCCGTTGGGTCCGAGGACGCCGTAGACGGTGCCGGTGGGAACGGCGAGATCGATGCCGTCCACCGCACGGTTGTCGCCGAAGGTCTTCACCAGCCCCGTTGTCTCGATGGCCAGTTCAGTACTCATGGTCCCTTCCTTGTCGAGATTGCCGAGAGTGGGAGATTGCCGAGGGGATGTCGAGGTGGTCGGGTGGGTCAGAGCCACGATGGCACGCGAGCACCGCGCCACGGGGCACGTCAGAAGGAAAAGCGTGGCCGCCAGATCCGATCTGGCGGCCACGCACCGGTCCGGAGGGACCCGGAGCTCAGTCCTCCCGCGTGTAGTAGAGGTAGAAGGCCGTGCAGAACATCCCTGCCCCGACGACCAGCCCCAGCACGCTCGACGAGAACACGCTGTTGCCGTTCAGGCTGTAGAGGAAGCCGATCCCGATCCCGGTCAGCGCGCCGTACGCCGCCGCCCGCAGCTCCCTCGGCAGGGCGTGCCCGACCCGCCCCAGCGCGAAGCACAGCGCGGCGAAAGCCACTCCGGACACGACACCGAGCCAGATCTGCCCGCCGGTGGTCGCGCCGCCGTCGCGCTTGATGAAGAAGGCCCAGAAACCGAAGATCACGCCCAGCGTGAGGGGCAGCGCCCAGGCGAGCGCGCTGTGCGTCCGCCGTGCCGGTGTGCGGGCATGCGTGCGTCCACGCGTCGGCATCGTTGCGTGAGTGGCCATGGCGGACAGCTCCTTCCCTCGCCCCCGTCCTCCGTCCCTCCAGGGCACACCCGACCGCGCCGACCGGCAACTCGAATGGCCCACGGCCCGGAGCGCCGCGGCCCCGCACGGGATTGTCTGGGTGGTGTGCGGACCTACCTCTCAGCGGCTCTCTCGGCGGTACTGCTCGTCCTGCTCGCCGTGCTGGTGCCGGTGAGCGCGCTCTCCGCATGGGTCGACCTGGAGATCGACGACACCGACCGGTACCTGGCCGCCGTCTCCCCGCTGGCCTCCGATCCCGCCGTCCAGACCACCGTCGCCACCCTGGTCACCGACGAGGCGATGAAGAACATCGACGTCGGCCCGCTCCAGGAGACCCTGGAGCAGTTCCTGCACGAGACCGTGCAGTCGTTCACCACCACCGAGTCCTTCCAGCGGGCCTGGGACACCGCGAACCGGACGGCGCACCAGGCCGTGACCGCCGCGCTGCACGGTGACAGCGGGCAGGCGGTGATCATCGATCTGGCGCCGGTGATCGAGCAGGTCAAAGGGGAACTGGTGAACTCCGGAGTGCCGTTCGCCGAGCAGATCCCCGTCGAGAGCACCGCGATCACGGTGCTCTCCGCCGACCGGGCGGACGACCTGCGGAGCTCCTTCCAGTGGCTGCGCCACTGCAGCGTCTGGCCGGCCGTGGGGACGGTGGTGCTCCTCGTCCTGGTGCTGGGTCTCGCGCTCGTACGGGGAGGACTGCGGGCCGGGCTGGGCGCCGCCGCCGTGGTGGGCGGCGGATTGGTGCTCGGCGCGATCGTGCTGCGCATCCTGGTCGCGGTGGGCCGCGACCGGGTGCTGGACGAGGTGCCGGGCAGCGACCGGGGCGGGGCCGCGGCCGTGTACGACGCGCTGACCGCTTCGCTGCGGACGACCGTGTGGATCGTGATCGTGGTGGGTGCGGTCCTGGTGGTCGGCGGACTGGCGGGACGATACGTGTCGGGGCGGCGGGGCGCCGGACGGAACACCGGGCCGTAGGAGGTGGCTCCAGGCCCGCCGTGCTCCGACATGCGCGGGCGCGTGGGCCGTACGAAAGTGGGACCCGTGAGAGCAGGGGGGCGACTGAGAGGTCTGCCGTATGCGAGCCATCGCTGTCAGCGCGTTCTGTGCGGAGCCCTGTCTCGTCGAAGTGCCGAAGCCCGATCCCGACGCGGGCGACGTGCGGGTCAAGATCGAGTACGCGGCGCTC
This sequence comes from Streptomyces sp. NPDC056452, assembly GCF_042796085.1. Lineage (NCBI taxonomy): Bacteria > Bacillati > Actinomycetota > Actinomycetes > Kitasatosporales > Streptomycetaceae > Streptomyces > Streptomyces sp. NPDC056452. The sequence goes on along the minus strand of NZ_JBHTRI010000002.1, from coordinate 204,005 downwards.
AACCCGCTCGACTGGCAGACCGCGGACGGCGCCCTGGACGGGGTTGCCCCGCATACCTTCCCGCTCGTCGTCGGAGTCGACTTCGCGGGCCGGGTGGACATGATCGGCAGCGGCGACAACCGCTTCCGGGTGGGTGACGCCGTCTTCGGCCGGGTGACCGCGCCCCCGGTCGGGCGCTGCGGGGCGTACGCCGAGTACGTGTCCGTTCCGCAGGACTCCCCGATCGCCCTGGTTCCGCGCGACCTGCCGCTCCAAGTCGCGGCGGCGCTCCCGTCCGCCGGGACGGCTGCCGCGCAGATTCTGGGGGGTACGGCGGTCCGCAGCGGCCGGAGTCTGCTGATCATCGGCGCGGCGGGCGGCGTCGGCACCTTCCTGACCCAGCTCGCCGCCGCCCGGGGCATCGGGGTCGTCGCGGCGGTACGGGGCGACGAGGAGAAGCGGATGCGGGCGTTCGGCGCCGCCGCAGCCGTCGACACGACCGTCGGTCCCGGCGAGCTGGCCGCGGCGGTACGGGACGTGTACCCGAACGGTGTCGACGCGCTCGTGGACCTGGTCTCCACCGACCCGGACGCCTTCGCCGCGCATGCCGCGCTGGTGCGCGACGGCGGTGTCGCCGTCACCACCCGCGGAGTCGCGGGCCCGCCCGGCGTCGCACGGGTCGACTTCCGGCTCGCCCCGACGGCGGAACTGCTCGAATCACTGGCCGCCGGCGCTGTGCGGGGCGAGCTGGCCGTACCCGTGGACGCCGAGCTCCCTCTGGAGAAGGCACCGCAGGCGCTCGCCCAGAACCGTACGGGCGGGGCGCGCGGAAAGACCGTCTTCGTCATCTGAAGCCGGTCCTTCGACGGGAAGCCCTAGGACGGGCCGGGTCCGCGCTCCTGGAGGCGTTCCATCTCCCGGCGGTCGCGCTTGGTCGGGCGGCCCGCGCCGCGGTCGCGGACCGGGACCTGGATCGCGGCCTCGCGCGGCGGCGGGGGCGGGCTGTTGTCGACGAAGCAGTCGGCGGCGACCGGCGGCCCGACGCGCTTCTTCACGATCTTCGAGACGACCACGATCCGGTCCCGTCCCGCATGCCGCAGCCGTACCTCGTCGCCCGTCTGCAGCGCCTGGGCGGGCTTGGCCCGCTCGCCGTTGACCCGCACATGCCCTGCCCGGCAGGCGGCAGCGGCCTGCGACCGGGTCTTCGTCAGCCGGACCGACCAGATCCAGACGTCGACCCGGACACTTCCCTCCGCCTGCGGCGCCTCACCGGAAACCATGCGACCGACTCTAATGCGGTGAGGCGCCCCGGGCGGGTCAGGAACCGAAGTCTCCGACGCCTTCGGCCCACGCTGGCAAGGCAACTCGGTCCACGGAGAGGACATTTGTACGACGTCCATCAGGCCTGCACCGCATGGGGCACAGGCCTGATGCTCACCGAAAACGGCAGTGGGAACCGGGTCCGGTTCAGACGCCGATGTCGCTGCCGTCCTTGCGCCAGACGGCGACGACGGACGGGCGGACGATCCGGCCGGGGCCGTCCGGCCAGGTGCTCGCGGGCTTCTCGACGGACGCTCCGTCGATCTCGCCCGGGTGCTGCACGGCCACCAGGACCCGGCGGTCCTGGATCACCGGGCCGCAGGTCTCGGCGCCCGACGGCACGGTGAGGAACTGCTTGAGCTCACCCCGCCGTTCGCCCTGCGTCGCGACGCCGAACAGGCCGTCGTGCGAGCCGAGCTGGGCGCCGTCCGTGGAGATCCACAGGTTGCCGTGGTCGTCGAAGGCCACGTTGTCCGGGCAGGAGATGGGGCTGACCTTCTCCTTGGGGAAGCCCGCGAAGTACGTCGACGGGTCGTTCGGGTCACCCGCGACGAGGAAGAGCCGCCAGGCGAAACCGTCGCCCGCCGGGTCGTCCCAGTTCTCCGCGAGTTCCAGGATCTGGCCGTGCTTGTTGGCGTTGCGCGGGTTGGCCTCGTCCGCACCGGGCTTGCCCGCCTTGCCGCGGTCGGTGTTGTTCGTGAGGGCGATGTAGACGCGGCCGGTGCGCGGCGACGGCTCGACGTCCTCGGGGCGGTCCATCTTCGTGGCGCCGACCTTGTCACCGGCGAGACGCGTGAAGACGTACACCTCCTCGGCGGTCATGCCGGGCACGTGCGAGGTACTGCCCGTGGCGAGCGGGATCCAGACGCCGCTGCCGTCGAACTCGCCGTCGGAGGGGAGCTTGCCCGTGCCGTCGAACTCCGCGGCCGGGGAGTCGCCGGTCAACTTGGCGACGTACAGCGTGCCCTCGTCCAGCAGGGTGAGGTTGTGCTCGCGCGCGGCACGCGAGTTCCCCTTCTTCATCTTCTTGCTGGAGACGAACTTGTAGAAGTAGTCGAACCGCTCGTCGTCGCCCATGTAGACGACGGGGCGGCCGTCGGCGGTCAGCCGCGGCTGGGCCGCCTCGTGCTTGAAGCGGCCGAGCGCGGTCCGCTTGCGGGGCACGGAGTCGGGGTCGTACGGGTCGAGCTCGACGACCCAGCCGAAGCGGTGCGCCTCGTTGGGCTCCTGGGCCAGGTCGAAGCGCTTGTCGAAACGCTCCCACTTGCGCTCGGTGGCGCTCGCCGCGATGCCGTAGCGCTTGTCCGTGTCGCTGGAGCCGTTGGCGAAGTACTGGTTGAAGTTCTCCTCGCCGTGCAGCGTGGTGCCCCACGGGGTGGTGCCGCCCGCGCAGTTGTTGAGCGTGCCGAGGACCTTGCGGCCGGTGGGGTCGGCGGAGGTGCGGAGCAGGGGGCTGCCCGCGGCCGGGCCGGTGACCCTGAACTCGCTGGTCGCGGTGAGGCGGCGGTTCAGCGGGTGGCGGCTGACCGGGCCGAGCCTGCCGGTGCGGTTCTCCTCCTGGACCACGACCACGGAGAGTCCGTGCGCGGCCCAGGCGATCTCGACCTGCTCACGGGTCGGGTTGGCCGGATCGTATCCACGGAACATCAGGATCTCGTCCGTGTACTCGTGGTTGGCGACCAGTACCTGACGGCCCCGCTCGCCGGGGAGCGGCAGCAGGGAGAGGAAGTCGTTGTTGTAACCGAACTGGCCCGCCTGCGCCTTCGCCGACTGCTTGTCCGGGTCGAAGGCGGGGGCACCGCGCAGGATCGGCTCGCCCCAACGGATCACCACGTTCTGGCTGTAGCCGTCCGGGACGGTGACCTTGTCGTCCTTGTTCGGTGCCACGGGCGCGAAGCGCAGGCCGCGGGCGCCCGAAGGGGTGTTCTGGTGCGGGGGCTTCGGCCCGTGGCCGTGGCCCGCGAGCGCGGCGGCCTCGGCCCGCGGGGCGCCCGGGCCGGTCAGAGCGGCAGTTCCGGCGGCAGCGGCGACGGTCACCACCGCGGCGGCGCGCATCATCGACCGGCGCGACAGCGCACCGGCGATGATGTCGCCGGCGTACTCGTTTCCGCTGGTGTTCGGTACCTCCTGGAAGCAGGCGTCACCGCAGCGGTAGCGGCACGTCAGCGCAGAGCGCCCGCCCTGGTGCGAGCCGATGAGCGGCAGCAGATTGCGCACGTTGTTCGTCCCTCCGTCTGTGTGTCCTGCGTGACGGTAGGTGCGCATCCACGCGGTACGAGGGACGGCCGGTGAACGAGGGGTGAAGTCCGGGCCACCGCTGTCCTCAGGGCTCAATTGGAGCTCGGTTGGAGCTCGGTTGACGCAGGGGCGGGCCGCGCCACCGAACGGCCGGATCCGGCCGCTAACCTTACGTATCCGCCCTGGCCAGGGATCAATTCCCGCAGTACGGACATTTATCGCCACCAACTCATGCGAAAGGCCTCGCCCATGGGCATTCGGAGCTTGCTGCGCAAGGTGTTCGGCCGCACGGAGCAGGACGAGCCGGTCACGGCCACCGTCCCGCCCCAGGCCGAGCGCACCCAGCCCACGGAGCCGGAGCCGGAGACCACCACTTCGGCGGCCGAGCCCGCGAAGGCCTCGGTACCGGCACCGGCCTCCTCCTCTTCGGCGCGGTCCACCGCGGACCGGGAGAACGGACTGGCCACGGACCTGGTGGCGGAGGCCTTCGACAAGGCGGCCACCACCACATCCACCTCGGCCTCCGGGCCCACGCCGACGGTTCCGGCGCAGGGGTCGGCCCCTGACGCCAAGCCGGCCGCGGCTGCCGCGGCCGTCGCGGAGACCACGACCGTCGCGGACGAGCCGGCACCGGCAGCCGAGGCGGCCGACCCGACGCCGATCACGATCGACATCGACGCGGAGCCGGAGCAGGCACCCGCTGCGGTCGCCGAGCCCGCCGAGACGGCCGTCGAAGCCGCGCCGGTCGTCGAGGCCACTCCGGTCGTCGAGATCGTCGAGGTCGAGACCGCCCCCGAGGCCCCGGTCGCCGAGCCGGTCGTCGAGGCCCCGCCGGTCGCCGAAGAGGTCACCGCGAAGGCCGAGCCGGTCGTCGAGCCGGTCGCCGAAGCCGAGCCTGTCGTCGAGGTCGCACCGGTCGCCGAGCCGATCGCCGAAGCCGCGCCGGTCGCCGAGGTCGCGCCGGTCGCCGAGCCGGAGCCGGTCGCCGAAGCCGCGCCGGTCGCCGAGCCGGAGCCGGTCGCCGAGGCTCCCGCCGCCGCCCCGGCCCCCGCTGCCGGCGGTAAGCCCGCCGTCACCCTCGCCCGGGTCAAGGCCGCCGCGCCCGAGCTCGTCGCCCCCTACAAGGCGGCGCAGGCCGGGCTCAAGGCTCACGCGCTCACCGGCCTCCGGGCGAACGTCTACCTGGTGCTCGACCGGTCCGGGTCGATGCGGTCGTTCTACAAGGACGGCAGCGCACAGCACCTGGGCGACCGCACCCTGGCACTCGCCGCGCACCTGGACGAGAACGCCACCGTGCCCGTCGTCTTCTTCTCGACCGACATCGACGGCACCGGCGCGATCGACCTCACCGCCCACGAGGGCCGGATCGACGAGCTGCACGCGGGGCTCGGGCGCCTGGGACGTACGAACTACCACCGTGCCGTCGAGGAGATCGTCACGCACTACGAGAAGTCCGAGGCCACCGGGCCCGCGCTGGTGATCTTCCAGACGGACGGCGCCCCGGACGCCAAGCAGGCCGCGAAGCAGGCGCTGGCGGACGCGGCACGGCTGCCGCTGTTCTTCCAGTTCGTCGCGTTCGGCGACGAGGACGCGAAGGGCTTCGACTTCCTGCGCAGGCTCGACGTCGAGAACGCCGGGTTCTTCCACGCCGGCCCGGCACCGCGCGAGGTGCCCGACGCGACGTTCTACCGCGAGGTGCTCGCCGGGCTTCCCGCCTGGGCCGCCGCCCGCGGAATCGTCGCCGGGGACTGATCCACCGGCAGCCGTACGGTCACGGCGAGCCCGCCCCCGGGGCCGGGTACCGCCGTGACCGTACCGCCGTGAGCCACCGCAATAGAACGTACGATCGATAGGCCGAGGCCTGAGCCCTGACCCATCCGGTCCCGCCCCTCACCGCGCCTGAACGGCTCGAAGAACCCCGCGATGTCCCCCTCGGTCACCACGGGACCGGTGTTGCGAACCACCAGGGTCCCGCCCGCGGACAGCGCCACCCGCACGGAACCGCCGGGCACGTTGTACCTCACCGCGTTGGACAGCAGGTTCGCCACCAGCTGCGCGAGCAGCTGCCGGTTCCCCCGTACCGCACACGGCTCCGCCGCGACCGTCACCTCCGGGTGGGCCGAGGGGCGCTCCGCCGCCACCGCGGGCCGGGCCGCCTCCTCCGTCACCACCTGCGCGAGGTCGAACTCCTCGCGCTCGCTCTTCGCCAGCCCCCGCTCGCTGCGCGCCAGCACCAGCAGCCCCTCGATGAGCCGCTCGCTGCGCCGGTTGTTGTCCAGCAGCGTCTGACGGGTCCGTACGAGCTCGTCCGGCGACGGATCGTCGAGACCCACCTGGATCGCGGCCCGCTGGGTGGCCAGCGGGGTGCGCAGCTCGTGCGAGGCGTTGGCGATGAACCGCCGCTGGCTGTCGAACGCCTTCTCCAGCCGGGCCAGCAGCGCGTCCAGCGTCTCCCCGAGCTCCTTCAGCTCGTCGTCGGGACCGCTGGAGGCGATCCGCTCGTGGAGGGTGTGCTCGGAGAGCCGCCTGGCCTTCGCGGTCATCGCGTGGACGGGCCGTAGGACCCGCCCGGCCGTCCACCAGCCCACGGCGACCGCGCACGCCGTCATGACGAGCAGCGCGGCGACCGACCAGTACATGAGCTCACGGCCGGCGGCGTCGCTCACATCGTCGGTGAGGTCGTAGACCGTGGGCGGACCGAGGCGGCCCCGCGTGTGCAGGGGGCCGTTGACCGCGAAGCCCGGCTGGGCGACCGCGGCGGACGTGGCGATGGCCCGCGCCTGCGAGTCCGTACCGGCGCGGGAGGCCAGATTGACCGTCGTGAGCAGGGCCGTACCGAGGATCAGAAACACTCCGCCGTACACGAGGGCGATCCGCATCCGGATCGTCGAGTGCTGGACCTGCGAGGCACCGGTCGCCCGCAGCCGCCTCAGCAGCCGCTTCACAGGGCGTACCCCACGCCCTGCACCGTGCGGATGAGGGCGGGCTCCCCGAGCTTGCCGCGCAGCTTGCTCATACAGACGCGGACGGCCCCGGTGAAGGGGTCGGCGTTGGCGTCCCAGGCCCGTTCCAGCAGTTCCTCGGCGCTGACGGTCCCCCCGTCGGCCTCCAGCAGCAGTTGCAGCACGGTGAACTCCTTCGGCGACAGGTCCAGGTCCCGCCCGTCCCGCGTCGCCGCCCGCCGCACGCTGTCGAGCCGGATGCCGTGCCGCTCCAGCTGCGGCGGTACGGGCCGGGCGCTGCGCCGCCGGAGCGCGCGCACCCGCGACACCAGCTCGGGGAACTCGAAGGGCTTGCTCACATAGTCGTCCGCTCCGAGATCGAGCCCCTCCACCCGGTCCTCCATGGTCCCCGAGGCGGTGAGCATCAGGATCCTGGTCCGGGAACCGGAGGACACGAGCCTGCGGGCCACGTCGTCGCCGTGCACCCGGGGCAGATCACGGTCCAGGACGACCACGTCGTAGTCGTGCAGGCCCAGGTAGGCGAGCGCCGCGTCCCCGCTGTACACGGTGTCGACGGCGAAACCGGCCCGCCGCAGCCCGGTCGCCACCAGCTCGGCCAGGATCTCCTCGTCCTCGGCGACCAGTACCCGCATCGTGTTGTCTCCCGCCTCGCGCACGCGTGCCCACTCCTCCCAGGATGCGTCTTTGGTACGGGAAGGGATGTTTCGCAAAGCTCTCCGAGCACCGGGCCGCTTTTAACGATGTGAGTGGAACTCCCACGGACCGTTAGGATTTCGACCATGGCGGCCACTGGATCCGAGAAGCAAGGGGGCGACGGCGTGAAGAGTTTCTACGTATCGACCCCCATTTACTACGTCAACGACGCTCCTCACCTGGGGCACGCCTATACGACCGTCGCAGGCGACGTGCTCACCCGCTGGCACCGCCAGCGCGGCGAGAAGGTGTGGTACCTCACCGGCACGGACGAGCACGGTCAGAAGATCATGCGCACGGCCGAGGCGAACAACGTCACGCCCCAGGCCTGGTGCGACAAGCTCGTCGAGGAGGCCTGGAAGCCCCTCTGGGAGCACCTGAACATCGCGAACGACGACTTCATCCGTACGACGGAGAAGCGGCACACCGACCGTGTGCAGGAGTTCGTGCAGGACCTGTACGACAAGGACCAGATCTACAAGGGCGGGTACGAAGGCCCGTACTGCGTGGGCTGCGAGGAGTACAAGCTCCCCGGCGACCTGATCGAGTCCGAGGACGGCACGAAGCTGTGCCCGATCCACAAGAAGCCGGTGGAGCTCCTCAAGGAGGAGAACTACTTCTTCAAGCTGAGCGAGTACGGCCCGAAGCTCATGGAGTTCTACGCGGCCAACCCGGGCTTCATCCAGCCCGAGTCCGCGCGCAACGAGATCGTGAACTTCGTCAAGCAGGGTCTGCAGGACCTGTCGATCTCGCGCTCCACGTTCGACTGGGGCGTCCCAGTGCCCTGGGACCCGAAGCACGTCATCTACGTGTGGATCGACGCGCTGCTCAACTACGCGACGGCGGTCGGCTACGGCGCCAACCAGGAGAAGTTCGACGGTACGTTCCCGGCGAACGTGCACCTGATCGGCAAGGACATCCTGCGCTTCCACTCGGTCATCTGGCCGGCGATGCTGATGGCGCAGGGCCTGCCGCTCCCCGGCAAGGTCGTCGCCAACGGCTGGCTGATGGTCGGCGGCGAGAAGATGTCCAAGTCGAACCTGACGGGCATCAAGCCGCAGGACCTGACCTCGCACTTCGGCGTGGACGCGTACCGCTGGTACTTCCTGCGGGCCATCGCGTACGGCAGCGACGGCTCGTTCTCCTGGGAGGACTTCAGCGCCCGCTACACCTCGGAGCTCGCCAACGACTACGGCAACCTCGCCTCGCGGGTCGCGGCCATGGTCGGCAAGTACTTCGGCGGCGCGCTCCCGGAGGCCACGGCCGCCGGTGACGCCGAGCGCGCGGTCCAGGAGGGCCTCGCGCAGGCCGTCGCCGCGGCGGACCTGAAGATCGGCGAGGAGCTGGACTTCCAGGGCGGCATCCTGGCGATCTTCGACTTCGTGAAGCAGGTCAACGGCTACATCACGGAGCAGGAGCCCTGGAAGGTCGCCAAGGACGAGTCGCCGGAGGGCCAGGCCCGGCTCGCGACCATCCTGTACACGGCGGCCGAGTCGCTGCGCGGTGTCGCGGTCCTGCTCAACGCCGTGATGCCGGACACCTCGCAGAAGCTGTGGGAGTCCCTGGGCGCCGAGGCGTCGCTGGGCGCCCTGAGCGAGCAGCGGGTGCAGGACGCGGGCCGCTGGGGACAGCTGTCCGTGGGGACGACGGTGACGAAGGGCGCGGTGCTGTTCCCGCGCCTGGAGGAGAAGCCCGCTTAGCAGTCGTACGCGGCCTTGCGCAGGCAGCTCAGAGCCCGGGACCGGACATCGGTCCCGGGCTCTCGTACGTACGGTCCTCACAGCCCCAGCGCCGCGGCGTCCCCCATCACGATCACGGGGTACTTCACCGGGTCCAGGATGAGCAGGAGCTCCCTCATCCGTTCCTCGGGAAGCGAGACACAGCCCTGGGTCGGGCCTCCGTGGTCCACATGGATCCAGATGCCGCCGCCCCTCTCCTCGCCGAGCGGCCGGGTGCGGTCCAAGGGGGTCGTGCCCGGGATCCGGTTGTAGTTGATGGCGACGACATAGTCGAAGGACCCGTCCAGGGGCTCCCCGAAGAAGCCTTCGCCGCTCACCGCGAAGCGCGACTGCTCGTCGTACGGGAGCAGCGCACCGGGATCGGCGAGGCGGCCGCCCGCGTCGGTGAGGCTGTAGACGCCGATGGGCGATCTGAGGTCGTCCGCCATGTGGAAGTCCGTCCAGCCCTCCATGCCGTTGTGGGCGGGCCAGGGGCCTGCCTCCGGTCTCCAGCCGAGAGCGGGGTCGTCGCGGGTGTAGAGCACGGCCGTGGACAGGTTGGCGTCGGGGCCCTCGCCGGTCACCACGACGGCCTGCCGGGCCGAGTCCGGGATCTGCGCCCGGGTGTTCGGGCCCAGCCCCGGAATCTCCCGGGGGCGGACGGGCTCGGGAGAGGGGGACGCCGCGGCCGAGGACTCGGGACCGGCGGCACCACGGGGCGCCGAGGTCTGCACCGCACCGGCGGAGCAGCCGATGACCAGCAGGAACAGAACGACGAGAAGGGCATACGGGCGGCGCAGGAGGGACACGGTGCGGAGCTCCTCAATGACGGGCGGTCGGTCTTCTTCGGTGCCAGTCATTGCCGGGCCCCGCGGCGTCGAATCGGAACCGGGGCCATCCGGCTGTACGGGTTCCGTGCACCCGGGGCGGGGCGCGTTCCGCCCGGCTGTCCGTACGCAGGGGGAAGGGCCCGGAACCGTGGGGTTCCGGGCCCTTCCCCACGTGACGGAGAACCCTAGAGACCGGTGCCGTCGTTGGTCTCGTCCGGGTCGACGCCCATCGTGATCGAGCCGGTCACTCCGCGCGCCATGCGGCCCTTGCCGTAGCTGAGCTTGAGCAGCCCGCCCGTGACACCGCTCCGGTCGTAGATGGTGTCCTCGGTCAGCGTCGTGCGGGTAGTGGTGCTGGTCGAGTACGGCTCGATCCTGGCCGAGTCGAGGACCGCGGACTCGGCGAAGAAGAACTGGCCGGTGTGGCAGGTGTGCCCGCCCTCGTACCCGGCGTCGGTCATCTTCCCGCCGACGTGCACCTTGGTGTGGATGTGCACGGCACGGCCCTGGTACCAGCCGGGGAAGATCGTCCTGAACTCCACGTACCCGTGCTGGTCCGTGAGCTGTGTGCCCCGCAGGTAGCGCTCGTCGTCGGTGGGTTCGCTGTGCCCGCCGCCTCCTCCGCCGGGGCCGCCGGACGGGGGAGTCCCGGTCGGAGTGCCCGTGGGGGCGTCGGTCGGGGCATCCGTGGGGGCGCCGCTCGGTGGGGTGCCGCCGCCGGGGCCGCCCTGGCTCATGCTCTCGTAACCGGAGTAGATCCCCAGCGCGTCGCAGTGCCAGATGTCGACCGCGGCCCGCTTCAGCGGCTTGCAGGTGTCGGAGTCGATCACCTTGAGCCGGAGGGTCAGCGGGATGCCCGCCTTGTCCTCCGTGATGTCCTTCCGGATCTTGTCGGCGTCGATGTAGTACGGGCCCTCGGTGGTCTCCGAGGTCAGCCGGTAGCACGCCTCGCTCCGACCGCTCTTCTTGCCGCTGCCGCTCTTCTCCTCGCCGGCCGAGGCAGTCGCGACGACCCCGGCACCGATGCCTGCGGCAGCCACGGCCGCACCACCTGCGAGGATCACGCGTCGGCGGGTCAGATCCTTTTTGTGTGCGGGTCCCTGATTCTCTGTCATGAGGGGTGAGGCTAGGCAGCCCAGCTGGCAGGGACGTGAGCGCAGGCTGTGCGTTCCTGTGCGTATCCCGTGCGCGCACGAAAACAGTCCCCGGCCGGGTGGCCGGGGACTGTTTCACGTGGAACCGAAGCGGAACCGCTGACGCCTACTTCGCGCCGGTGTCCCTCGCCACGGAGTCCTTGGCCTCCGCCTTCTCCTTGGCCGACGCGACGGGCTTGCGGAGCTGGATGTTCAGCTCACGCAGGCGGGTCTCGTCCAGCTCGCTCGGGGCGCCCATCATCAGGTCCTGGGCGTTGCCGTTGAGCGGGAAGGCGATCGTCTCCCGGATGTTGGGCTCGTCGGCCAGCAGCATCACGATGCGGTCGACGCCCGGGGCGATGCCACCGTGAGGCGGGGCGCCGAGACGGAACGCGCGCAGCATGCCCGCGAACTCCCTCTCCACGGTCTCCGCCTCGTAGCCGGCGATCGCGAAGGCCTTCAGCATGACCTCGGGCTCGTGGTTACGGATGGCGCCGGAGGACAGCTCGATGCCGTTGCAGACGATGTCGTACTGCCACGCCAGGATGTCGAGCGGGTCCTTCTCCTCCAGGTCCTTCATGCCGCCCTGGGGCATGGAGAACGGGTTGTGCGAGAAGTCGATCTTCCCGGTGTCCTCGTCCTTCTCGTACATCGGGAAGTCGACGATCCAGCAGAAGCGGAAGACGCCCTCCTCGAAGTGGCCGGCGCGCTTGGCGGCCTCGACGCGGACGACGGACATGATCTTGGAGACCTCGTCGAACTCGCCCGCACCGAAGAAGACGGCGTGGCCCGGGACGAGGGCCAGACGCTCGGTGAGGGTCTTGATGTCCGTCTCGGTGAGGAACTTGGCGATCGGGCCCGCCAGCGTGCCGTCCTCGCCGACGCGGACCCAGGCGAGACCCTTGGCGCCGTGCTCGACCGCGTACGCACCGAGGCCGTCGAAGAACTTCCGGGACTGGCCCGCGGTGTCCGGCACCGGGAGGGCGCGGACGTGCTTGCCGGCGAAGGCCTTGAACTCCGAGTCCGCGAAGATGTCGGAGATGTCGACGAGTTCCAGCTGGGCACGCAGGTCCGGCTTGTCGTTGCCGTACTTCAGCATCGACTCGCGGAACGGGATGCGCGGGAACGGCGAGGTGACAGGGCGGCCGTTGCCGAACTCCTCGAAGAGCTCGGTCATGAGCTTCTCGATCGGCTGGAAGACGTCCTCCTGCTCGACGAACGACATCTCGACGTCGAGCTGGTAGAACTCGCCGGGCGAACGGTCGGCGCGGGCGTCCTCGTCGCGGAAGCACGGCGCGATCTGGAAGTAGCGGTCGAAGCCGGAGATCATCAGCAGTTGCTTGAACTGCTGCGGCGCCTGCGGAAGGGCGTAGAACTTGCCCGGGTTCAGGCGGGACGGGACCACGAAGTCGCGGGCGCCCTCGGGGGACGTCGCGGCGAGGATCGGCGTCGCCATCTCGTTGAAGCCGAGGGCCACCATCTTGGAGCGGATGGAGGCGATCACGGACGAGCGCAGCATGATGTTGCGGTGCATGCGCTCGCGACGCAGGTCGAGGAAGCGGTACTCCAGGCGCCGCTCCTCGTTGACCCCGTCCTCGGCGTTGATCGTGAAGGGCAGCGGGGCGGCCTCGCCCAGCACCTCGACCTCGGTGACCTCGATCTCGATCTCGCCGGTCGGGAGCTCCGGGTTGACGTTGTCGGCGCCGCGCGCGGAGACCTTGCCGTCGATCCGGACGACGGTCTCCTTGGTCAGCTTCGACAGGGCGTCGTTGCCGGGAGTGCCGGGGCGGGCGACGAGCTGCACCAGACCGTAGTGGTCGCGCAGATCGATGAAGAGGATGCCACCCAGGTCTCGGCGATTGTGCAGCCAGCCGCTCAGCCGGACGTCGGTGCCGACGTCAGAGGCGCGGAGCTCGCCGCAGGTGTGGGACCTGTACCGATGCATCGTCGTTCATCCAGTCTTCGCGGTCGGGGTGGATTGACACCCCAGGCTACCGCCCGTAGGCGCACCACTTCATTGACATTGATCCCGCACGGCCTCCCGGGCCGCACCGGACGCGGCCGGTGACCCTGAGCGGACGGCCGCCGGGCGGCCGTCCCTCGGTGGCGTCCGTGGAGAACATCTTCATAAAGTGGGGCAATGCGCACCGAGGAGATCCTGGCTGCGATCGGGACCGGCCTGTGGAGCTGGGACAGCTCCGCAGGCACCGTCACGCTCGACGCGGAAGCGGCCCGGCTGCTCGGTCTGCCTGCCGAGGCCTCGGTCTACCCCTCGGCGGAGGTACGCCCCCGCTTCCACCCGGCCGACTGGAACGAGATCGACGGGGTGGTGAACTTCGCGATCGCCGAGGACACCGTTGCCGAGGCGAGACTGCGGATCGTGGACGCGCAGGGCACGGTGCTCCGTACCGTGCGCAGCCGCTCGAAGCCCGTTCCCGTCAAGAGTCCGGGTCGCTTCGAGTACGTACTGATGGGCATCCTCCAGGAGGTCGCCGAACCGTCGGCGGGAGTCCCGGCCGCGCTCAGCCCGATCACCGGGGACTGGCGCCGTTCGCGCGAGGCCTTCCTGCTGGACGCGGGGCGCGCGCTGGCCGAGGCCGGGTCCACCGAGGAGGTCCTGCGGGTCGCCGGGTCGCTGTCGATGCCCGGGTTCTCGCCGGACGGGCTGGCCGTCTTCGGCATCTCGGGCGAGCGCCTGACCGTCGTCGGCCACCACGGGCACAACATGGGCGACGAGAAGCCCTTCACCGACATGCCGCTGGAGACCGACTACCCGGCCGCCGAGGTGGTGCGGACGGGGCAGGCCATCTATCTCCCCTCGCCGGATGCGTACCGGCAGCGCTTCCCGACCACCTGGCCGCTCGCCCGCGGCTTCGGACGCCACTCCTGGGCCTTCGTGCCGCTGATCGCGTCGGGGCACACCATGGGCGCCTGGATGGCCGCGTTCCGGCACAGTGTGGCCTTCTCGCCGGACGAGCGGGCCGTGCTGACGACCGTGGCCAAGATGCTGGCACAGGCACTGGCCCGCGCCGGGGCGGCCGAGACCGAGCGCGAGCTGTCCCTGGGGCTGCAGAAGGCGATGATGCCGTCCCTCGGCCCGGGCGTGCCCGGCCTGACGGTGGCCGCCCGCTACGTCCCGACCGGCGGCGGCCTCCAGGTCGGCGGCGACTGGTACGACATGATTCCGCTCCCCAACGGCCGTATCGCCCTCGTCATCGGTGATGTCCAGGGCCACGACGTGCGGGCCGCGGGGCTGATGGGCCAGCTGCGGATCGCCCTGCGCGCCTACGCCTCCGAGGGGCACCGTCCCGACGCCGTGCTCTCCCGTGCCTCGCGCTTCCTGTCCGGGCTCACCGAGGAGTACGACGGCGCGGAAGAGGACGAGGCCACCTCGGCACGCTTCGCCACCTGTCTGTACGCGGAGGCCGACCCGGACACCGGCACCCTCGACATCGCCCGGGCCGGCCATCCCGACCCGGTCGTGATCAACGTCGACGGCACCGCCGTGATCCGCCAGACCGCCGGAGGGCTGCCGCTGGGCATCGAGAAGGACGCGGACTATCCGACGACCCGCGTCGTCCTGGAACCGGGCGAAACGATCATGCTGTGCACGGACGGGCTCATCGAGACCGGCGGGCACGACATGGCCACCGGCTGGACCAGGCTCAGACCGATCCTGGAGGAGCCCACCGAGGACCTGGAGAAGCTCGCCGATTCCCTGGTACAGGCGGTGCACGGCCCTGGCTCGCACCACACGACCGGGCCCCTGGTGGACCGCCGCGAGGACGACATCGCGGTGCTCGTGCTGCGCCGGGAGGGCGCGACGATCCGCACGGCACCGGGGCGCCGCTCGGCGATGACCATCGCCCAGGCCGAGCCCGAGCGCATCGCCGCCGCCCGGCAGCAGCTGCGTGAGCTGCTGCACGACTGGTCCGACGGGGAGCAGATCGACGCGGCGGAGCTGCTGGTCTCGGAGATGTCGACGAACGTCCTCGTCCACACGGACGGGGACGCGCTGCTGGTCGCCGAGGTGAGCGGGGACCGGGGCGAGCGGCTGCTGCGCGTCGAGGTGGCCGACGCCAGCGACGAGCTCCCGCACAAGCGGCGCCCCGGCGAGATGGCGTCCAGCGGGCGGGGACTGGTCCTGATGGAGATGCTCGCCGACGCGTGGGGGGTGGATCCGCGGGGGGAGGGGAAGTCGATCTGGTTCGAGCTGTGCGAGTCGCCGGAGCCACCGGAGTCCTGAGGCTCGTGCGGTCGCCGGCGTTCAGGCGGTCATCTCGTGCGGTCGCCGGCGTTCAGGCGGTCATCTCGTGCGGTCACCGGCGTTCAGGCGGTCATGAGGGCTCAGGGGCCTCGTAGACCTTGCGCAGTTCACCGATCACGCCGAACACCGCCGCGCACAGCGGCACCGCGAGCAGCATGCCCAGCAGGCCCGCGACGCTCGCGCCCGCGGTCAGAGCGATCATGATCATGGCGGGGTGCATCTGGACCGTGCGGCTCTGGATGGCCGGCTGCAGGACATGGCCCTCCAGCACCTGGACCGCGAGCACCACCCCGAGCGCCCAGAGCGCGATCACGAACCCCCGGTCGGCGAGCGCGACGAGCACCGCGACCGCGCCGGAGAGGAAAGCACCCAGATACGGGATGTAGGCGCCCACGAAGACCAGGGCCCCCAGCCCCACCGCACCGGGCACCCGCAGGATCAGCAGGCCCACCGTGATGCACAGGGCGTCGATGAGGGCGATGAACGTGGTGCCGCGCATGAAGCCCTCGACGGCCTCGAAGGCCCTGCGCCCCATGGCCTCCACCAGGGCACCGGTACCGCGCGGGGCGATGCTGTGGGCGAGGCCCGCCGCCCGGTCGGAGTCACGCAGGAAGAAGAAGGTCAGCAGGAGCGCCAGGACGCCGGTGGTGATGAGTGAGCCGATCAGGCTGATCCCGCTGAGCAGTCCGCCCGCGGCGCTCGCACCGAACTTCTCGACGAGGCTCTTGGCGTTGTCGGCGAGGTCGTCCACGTCGGCGACGCCGGCGATGTCGAAGTGGTCGATGACCCACTGCGCGGCGTCCTTCAGCGAGTCGACGATCTGGGCACCCGTGTCGACGAGCGCCGTGACGACGATGTACCCGGCGCCGCCGACCACCCCGACGAGTGCCACGCAGGTGAGCCCGGCGGCCAGCGACCTGTTCACCTTGTGGGCGGTCAGCCAGCGGTGGACCGGCCCCAGCAGTGCCGTGCCGAGGAGGGCGAGCAGGACCGGGGTGACCGCCGTCTTGAGCACGACGACCAGCCAGATCGCCACTGCCGCCACACCGGCGGCCAGGAGCAGCACGCCGCACCAGGCGGCCGTCCGCCGCGCGATGTCGGGCAGGAGGGGCTTCCGGGTAGGCACCCTTCCACCCGATCACGGGGCCGACGCGGCGGCCCGCCCGCAGGGGCGTACGGGTGACGGTCCGTCACCCGCGCGCCCCGTGCGGTGCGGTCACATGCCGTGGACCGCGGGCACCGTACCGAGGCGGCCCGCCTGGAAGTCCTCGAAGGCCTGCCTGAGCTCGTCCTGGGTGTTCATCACGAACGGCCCGTAGTGCGCCATCGGCTCGCGGATGGGACGGCCGCCGAGCAGCACGACCTCCAGGTCCGGGGTGTTGCCGTCCTGCGCCTCGTCGGCGCGGACGGTCAGCGAGGACCCCGTACCGAACACGGCGGTCTGCCCCATGCGGACCGGGCGGCGCTCCTGGCCGACGGTCCCGCGTCCGGCCAGGACGTACGCGAGACCGTTGAAGTCCTCGCGCCACGGCAGGGTCACCTCGGCGCCCGGCCGGACCGTCGCGTGGACCATGGTGATCGGGGTGTGCGTGATCCCCGGGCCCTCGTGGCCGTCCAGGTCACCGGCGATGACGCGCAGGAGCGCGCCGCCGTCCGGGGAGGCGAGGAGCTGGACCTGGCCGCCGCGGATGTCCTGGTAGCGCGGGGCCATCATCTTGTCGGCCTTGGGCAGGTTCACCCAGAGCTGGAGGCCGTGGAAGAGGCCGCCGGACATGACGAGGGACTCCGGCGGGGCCTCGATGTGCAGCAGACCGGAGCCCGCCGTCATCCACTGGGTGTCGCCGTTCTCGATGGTGCCGCCGCCACCGTTGCTGTCCTGGTGGATGAAGGATCCGTCGATGAGGTAGGTGACGGTCTCGAAGCCGCGGTGCGGGTGCCAGGGGGTGCCCTTGGGCTCTCCGGCGGCGTACTCCACCTCACCCATCTGGTCCATCATGATGAACGGGTCGAGGTGCCGGTAGTTGATCCCGGCGAAGGCGCGCCGCACCGGGAAGCCCTCACCCTCGAAGCCGCTCGGCGCGGTCGTGACGGTCAGCACGGGGCGTGCCACGGCATCGGCCGGGGCGGCGACCTTGGGCAGGGTCAGCGGGTTTTCGACGGTCACTGCGGGCATGGGAGCCACCTCCGGAGGGTCTTCTGCATTCAATTTAGTTGAATGGTGAACATCTAGCAAGGCGACATTCATTCCCGCCCGGCCCCGGACCGCGCGAAGGGGCCCGTACCCAGTCGGTACGGGCCCCTCCCGGGTCCCGCGGTCAGCGTCCGCGCAGCGACGAAGGCCTCGAGGCCGCGCCGCCCTCAGCCGTACATGCGGCGCATGGCGAAGTCGACCATCTGCTCCACGGCCTTGGCGTCGAAGACCATACGGTGATCGCCCTCCATGTCCAGGACGAAGCCGTAGCCGGTCGGCAGCAGGTCGATCACCTCGGCCCCGGTGATCACGAAGTACTTGGACTCCTTGCCCGCATAACGCCGCAGCTCCTTGAGCGTGGTGAACATGGGGATCACCGGCTGCTGGGTGTTGTGGAGGGCCAGGAATCCGGGGTTGTCGCCGCGTGGGCAGTAGACCTTCGAGGTCGCGAAGATCTGCTGGAAGTCCTCCGCCGACAGGGACCCGGTCGTGAAGGCCCGTACCGCGTCAGCCAGGGAGGGCGGCGAGGGTTCGGGATACAGCGGCTGCTCGCCGTAGCCGCCACCCATCTGCTGCTGTGCACCCGGGTTCTGGTCGTAGCCATACATGCCGCAAAGAGTAATCGGACACATCGAGCCTTGAGGGGTTGCGTCTTATTACTGACGGGTAGCATCATCGTAGGGGTCAGCTGATATACCCACGTCCGCCCGTCGCCCGATCCTCACTCCTCCACGGGGCGCTGCGCGCCACTGCTATTGATTACGGAGCCTTCCCATGGGGCACTACAAGTCGAATCTCCGCGACATCGAGTTCAACCTCTTCGAGGTCCTCGGGCGCGACAAGCTGTACGGCACCGGCCCGTTCGCGGAGATGGACGTCGACACGGCGAAGACCATCCTTGACGAGATCACCCGGCTCGCGGAGAACGAGCTCGCCGACTCCTACGCCGACGCCGACCGCAACCCGCCGGTCTTCGACCCGGAGACCAACACCGCACCGGTCCCCGACACCTTCAAGAAGTCGTACCAGGCCTTCATGGACTCCGAGTACTGGCGCCTGGGCCTTCCCGAGGAGATCGGCGGCACCACCTCCCCCCGCTCCCTGATCTGGGGTTACGCGGAGCTGCTGCTCGGTTCCAACCCGGCCGTCTGGATGTACTCGTCCGGCCCGGCGTTCGCCGGCATCCTCTTCGACGAGGGCAACGAGGCGCAGAAGAAGGTCGCGGAGATCGCCGTCGAGAAGCAGTGGGGCTCGACGATGGTGCTGACCGAGCCGGACGCCGGTTCGGACGTGGGCGCCGGCCGCACCAAGGCCGTCGAGCAGGAGGACGGCTCCTGGCACATCGAGGGTGTGAAGCGCTTCATCACCTCGGGCGAGCACGACATGTCCGAGAACATCCTCCACTACGTGCTGGCACGCCCCGAGGGCGCCGGCCCGGGCACCAAGGGGCTCTCCCTCTTCCTGGTCCCCAAGTTCGAGTTCGACTGGACCACCGGTGAGCTCGGTGCGCGCAACGGCGTCTACGCGACGAACGTCGAGCACAAGATGGGCCTCAAGGCGTCCAACACCTGCGAGATGACCTTCGGCGACCAGCACCCCGCGAAGGGCTGGCTCATCGGTGACAAGCACGAGGGCATCCGCCAGATGTTCCGCATCATCGAGTTCGCCCGCATGATGGTCGGCACGAAGGCCATCGCCGCCCTGTCGACCGGCTACCTCAACGCGCTGGAGTACGCCAAGGAGCGCGTCCAGGGCACCGACCTGTCGCAGTTCATGGACAAGACGGCCCCCAAGGTCACCATCACGCACCACCCGGACGTGCGCCGCTCCCTCATGACGCAGAAGGCGTACGCGGAGGGCATGCGCTCCCTCGTGCTGTACACCGCCTCCGTCCAGGACGCGATCCAGGTGCAGGAGGCCGCGGGCGAGGACGCGAAGGCGCTGAACGGCCTCAACGACCTGCTGCTCCCGATCGTGAAGGGCTACGGCTCCGAGAAGTCCTACGAGCAGCTCGCGCAGTCGCTCCAGACCTTCGGCGGCTCCGGCTACCTCCAGGAGTACCCGGTCGAGCAGTACATCCGTGACGCCAAGATCGACACCCTGTACGAGGGCACGACGGCGATCCAGGGCCAGGACTTCTTCTTCCGGAAGATCGTCCGCGACCAGGGCGCCTCGCTGAACACCCTCTCCGAGGAGATCAAGAAGTTCCTCGCGGGTGCTCAGGGCAACGAGGAGCTGTCCGGCGCGCTGGACAGCCTCGCCAAGGCCGTCGTGGACCTCGAGGCGATCGTCGGCACGATGATCACCGACCTCACCGCGACCGGCGAGGACGTCAAGAACATCTACAAGGTCGGCCTCAACACCACCCGCCTGCTCATGGCCTCCGGCGACGTCGTCGTCGGATACCTGCTGCTGAAGGGTGCGGCCGT
The DNA here is from genome assembly GCF_042796085.1 of Streptomyces sp. NPDC056452. Taxonomy (NCBI): domain Bacteria; kingdom Bacillati; phylum Actinomycetota; class Actinomycetes; order Kitasatosporales; family Streptomycetaceae; genus Streptomyces; species Streptomyces sp. NPDC056452. Next base: position 184,244 of record NZ_JBHTRI010000002.1, on the reverse strand, counting down.
GGCAGCCGAGAAGCTGCCGAGCGCCTCCCCGAAGGATGTCGCCTTCTACCAGGGCAAGATCGCCGCCGCGAAGTTCTTCGCCGCGAACGTCCTGCCGGGTGTCTCGGCCGAGCGCGCGCTCGCCGAGGCCGTGGACAACTCGCTGATGGAGCTGGACGAGGCCGCGTTCTAAGGTCCTCCTCAGTCCTTCGGCAGAGACGGCCCGCCCCGGGTACCCGGGGCGGGCCGTCCCCATGATCGGCACCCCGGTCCGGCGCACGGACGGCGGCCGTTTCCGGACGATGGGCCGCGGCCCTCGTCCGACGCGGCGAATGCTCCCGTTCAGCCGTCGTTAAAGTGAAGAGCATGAGTTCTCCCCTCCGCTTCGACCGCGGTCACACCGACGACCTGATGGCCTTCCTGATGGCCGGTCCCTCCCCGTACCACGCCGTGGCCGCCGCCGCGGCCCGGCTGGAGAAGGCGGGTTTCCGGCAGGTCGAGGAGACCGCGGAATGGGACGCCACCACGGGCGGGAAGTACGTCCTGCGCGGCGGGGCGATCGTGGCCTGGTACGTGCCGGAGGGGGCCACGGCCAACACCCCGTTCCGTATCGCCGGCGCGCACACCGACTCCCCCAATCTGCGGGTCAAGCCGATGCCCGACACGGGGTCCTACGGCTGGCGGCAGATCGCCGTCGAGATCTACGGCGGAACGCTCCTCAACACCTGGCTCGACCGCGACCTCGGACTCGCCGGCCGGATCTCGCTCCGCGACGGGACGCACCGGCTGGTCAACATCGACCGCCCGCTGCTGCGCGTGCCGCAGCTGGCCGTGCACCTGGACCGGTCGGCCAACACCGAGGGGCTCAAGCTCGACCGCCAGAAGCACATGCAGCCGATCTGGGGGCTGGGTGAGGTCGAGGAGGGCGACCTCATCCGCTTCGTCGCCGAGGAGGCGGGCGTCGACGCCGACGACGTCACCGGGTGGGACCTGATGCCGCACGCTGTCGAGGCGCCCGCCTACCTGGGCCGCGACCGCGAGCTGGTGGCCGGACCTCGCATGGACAACCTGCTCTCCGTGCACGCCGCGACGGCCGCGCTGGCCGCCGTGGCCGGGCAGAGCGACGACGAGATCCCGTACATCCCCGTACTGGCCGCATTCGACCACGAGGAGAACGGCTCCCAGTCCGACACCGGCGCGGACGGACCGCTGCTCGGCGCGGTCCTGGAGCGCTCCGTGTTCGCCCGCGGCGGCAGCTACGAGGACCGCGCCCGGGCGTTCGCCGGGACCGTCTGCCTCTCCTCCGACACCGGTCACGCGATCCACCCCAACTACGGTGAGCGCCACGACCCGACGCACCACCCGGTGGTCAACGGCGGCCCGATCCTCAAGGTCAACGTCAACATGCGGTACGCGACGGACGGCAGCGGCCGGGCCGTGTTCGCGGCGGCGTGCGAGAAGGCGGGCGTGGAGTGGCAGACGTTCGTCTCCAACAACGCGATGCCCTGCGGCACGACGATCGGTCCGATCACCGCCGCCCGGCACGGCATCCAGACCGTCGACGTCGGCGTCGCGATCCTCTCGATGCACAGCGCCCGTGAACTGTGCGGCGCCGACGACCCCTACCTGCTGGCGAACGCCCTGGCGGCGTTCCTGGCCGGCTGACCCTCCTCCTCCTCAACAGGTCACCGGGACATGGTTGTTGCCGGGCCGGGTACGCGACCGGTACACCGGCCCGGATTCACCGGGTCGTCGAGGAGGCGGAAATCATGGGACTCGGAGGATGCATTCTCCTGATCGGTGCCGGGGCGATTCTCGCTTTCGCCACCGACTGGAAACTCGACACGGTCAACGTCGACCTGGTCGGCTGGATCATGATGCTGGTCGGCCTCGTCGGGGTCTTCGTCTACATGAGCATCGCGCGTCGTCGCCGCATGGTCGTGCCGCCCACCACCACGGTCGTGTCGGAGGACGAGCGCCGCTACCAGTGACCTGAGCACGCGGACGCGGCGTCGTACGGGGTGGATCCGGCCCCCGGGGCGACGCCCCAGCGGTTCGAGGAACGGCTGATGCCGCGCCGTTGCGCAGCCCGACGCACGGGCTGCGCAACGGCGCCGACGGCTTCCGAGCCCTCAGCCCCGGTCGTCCATACCGGCCAGCACCAGCGGGAGCCTGGACACCCCGTCGGCGGTGACGCGGACGGGAACACCCCAGTCCTGCTGGTGCACATGGCAGGCCGGGTACTCGTTCTCCGGGTCGTCGTCGCAGGACGCCGCCATCGCGGAGACGTGCAGGACGCCCTCGGTGACACCGTCCGCCAGGACCAGGTCGCGGCCCAGGTCCGTACCCGGCCCCGAACCCTCCGCCAGCAGTTCCGGCGGGGTCGAGGAGACCAGCAGCCGGGTCGAGGGACCGTATCGGGTGTCCAGCTTCTGGCCCGCGGGCGCCTGGAAGACCACGTCCAACCGCAGCGTTCCGCCGGCGATCTCGGTGGCGGCGCGCTGGGTGCGGTGCGCCTGGTCGGCAACGCGTACCGCCTCGTCGGGCAGCCGCAGCCGGGTCAGCCGGTGCCGGGCCGACTCGACGACGACCAGATCGCCGTCGACGAGCACGGCGTCACTCGGCTCACGCAGATCCGTGGCGAGCGTGGTGACCTCACCGCTTTCGGGGTCGTAACGCCTCAGGGCGTGGTTGTACGTGTCGCTGACGGCGACGGAGCCGTCGGGCAGGGCGGTGACACCCAGCGGGTGCTGGAACAGGGCCTGCTCGGCCGGGCCGTCGCGGTGGCCGAAGTCGAAGAGTCCGGTGCCGACCGCGGTGTGTACGGCACCCTCCCGGTCGACGTAGCGCAGCGCGGACGTCTCCGAGTCGGCGACCCACAGCCGGTCCTCGGCAGCGGCAAGACCGGAGGGCTGCGCGAACCACGCCTCGGCGCCGGGTCCGTCCACCAGTCCCTCGTTGGTCGTCCCCGCGGCGACCCGGACCGCGTCCTTCGCAGGGTCGTACGTCCACAGCTGGTGCACCCCGGCCATGGCGATCCACAGCCGGTCGCCGAACCAGGCGATGTCCCACGGCGAGGAGAGGTCCACGTCCCGGGCCGGACCGCTCGTGGCGGAGCCCTGCCACCATTGACGGCCGGTTCCTGCGAGTGTGGTCGTGAGCCCGGTCGTGAGGTCGAGGGCACGGATCGCATGGTTCACCGTGTCCGCGACCGCGATGCGGCCGTCGGGCAGGACCGCGAGCCCCTGCGGCTCGCTGAACCGGACCTCGTCGGGACCGCCGTCCACGAGCCCGCGCTCACCGGCACCGAAGTGCCTGCGGACCGTTTCACCGTCCGCGTCCAGCTCGACCAGGCGGTGCCGGGTGGTGTCGGAGACGAGGAAGCCACCGTCGGACAGCAGCAGCGCCTTGCCGGGAAAGCGCAGATGCGTGGCGACGGGCTCGGGCGCCACGTACGGGCCGTCGCCTCGGCGCAGCGTGCCCTTCTCCGCGTGCTCGGCCTCCAGCTCCTCGACGAGCTTCTCGATCGCGTGCGCATGCCCCTCGCCGGCGTGCTGAGCGACGACGTAGCCCTCGGGGTCGACCACGACGAGCGTCGGCCAGGCCCGCACGGCGTACTGCTTCCAGGTGGCGAGCTCGGGGTCGTCAAGTACGGGGTGGTGCACCTCGTAGCGCTCGACCGCGTCGACGACGGCCTGGTGCTCCGCTTCGTGCACGAACTTCGGCGAGTGCACGCCGATGATCACCACGGTGTCGCGGTGCTTCTCCTCCAGTTCGCGCAGCTCGTCCAGGACGTGCAGACAGTTCACACAGCAGAAGGTCCAGAAATCCAGGATCACAATGCGTCCTCGCAGATCAGCGAGGGTGTACTGCTGGTCGCCTGTATTGAGCCAGCCGCCCTTGCCGATCAGTTCGGGGGCGCGAACGCGTGCACGTGCAGTCATGACAACAGTCAACATCACCTCGGCCTGCGCGCATTCCGGTGGGGCGTCGGGGAACCTGTGATCCATGAGACTTCTCGTACGTGAGCGTCTGTTCGCCGTCGGCGACGACTACTGGATCGAGGACACGGACGGGCGCAAGCTCTTCCTCGTCGACGGCAAGGCCATGCGGGTCCGCGACACCTTCGAGCTCAAGGACGCGGACGGGCTGGTGCTGGTCGAGATCCGGCAGAAGCTGCTCAGCCTGCGCGACACCATGATCATCCAGCGGAACGGTGAGGAGCTCGCCAAGGTCAGGCGCAAGCGGCTCTCGCTGCTGCGCAACCACTACCGGGTGACCCTGGTGGACGGCACCGAACTCGACGTCAGCGGCAAGATCCTGGACCGCGAATTCGCCGTGGACTACGACGGCGAACTGCTGGCCCAGATCTCGCGGCGGTGGCTCACCGTCCGGGACACGTACGGCATCGACATCGTGCGCGAGGACGCCGACACGTCGCTGCTCATCGCCGTGGCGGTGTGCGTGATCGTCCTGGCGGACAAGGAGCACGACAAGGAGCTCGGTGACGGCTGACAGCCGGGCGGGCTGTTTCACGTGAAACGCCCGCACGGCCGGTATGCCGCGCTCCGGCACGTCGGGGTCAGCGCGGCGGGGCGAGACCCAGACGCCGGTCCTTGAGTGCCGGGAACTGCTCCCGCGTGGTGGCCGTCATCGCCGGATCGAATTCCACGGTGAGCACCTCCTCCGCGGCACCCGCCTCGGCGAGCACCTCGCCCCACGGGTCGACGACGATGCTGCGCCCGGCCTGCTCGACCCCGGCGTGGGTGCCCGCCGTGCCGACGGCCAGGACGTACGCCTGGTTCTCGACGGCCCGCGCCTGCGCCAGCAGCGTCCAGTGCGAGCGGCGGCGTTCCGGCCAGCCGGCGGCGATGACCAGCGTGTCGGCACCCGCGTCGACCAGACCCCGGAACATCTCCGGAAAGCGCAGGTCGTAGCAGGTGGCAAGGCCGAGCGTGGTCTGCGGCAGGGCGACCGTGACGAGCTCCTCGCCGGCGCCCATCATCACCGCCTCGCCCTTGTCGAAGCCGAAGCGGTGGATCTTGCGGTAGGCGGCGGCCCGCTCACCCTGGGGCGAGAAGACCAGTGAGGTGTTGTAGAGGGTCCCGTCATCGGCCCGCTCGACGAAGGAACCCGCGTGCAGCCATACCCCGGCCTCGGCCGCGGCCTTCGCCATCACGTCATGGGTGGGCCCCTGGAGCGGTTCGGCCTCGTCGGCGAAGGCGGTGTACGCGAAGGCGCCGACCGGCCAGAGCTCGGGCAGGACCACCAGATCCGCATCCCTCTGGGCCACGACCAGCGAAGCTGCTCGTTCCCTACGGGAATCGACGGATTCGTCCGGGTCTACTGCGATCTGGATGAGGGAGGCGCGCACACTACCACCGTCCTGGCATTCGAGCCGTCAACACGGGCCTACGATCGTCACACGAAAGCACTGCCGGGGTGCCTGCTCGCAGCGTAACTTAGCGAGCGAACCTCCCACGCAGCCCGCAGACAGCGCCGTCAGTGCCGGCCAGCCGCCAGCACTCCCTGCACTCCAGCCCATGCACCGCAGAACCGCACGAGGGGTCCCGTGACCGTCCATCCCAGCCTCCAGACCTACGCCGATGCCTGGACCCAGTCCGTCGAGTCGATAGCCGAGCTGGTGAAGCCGCTCGCCGAGGGGGAGTGGAACCGCCGCACCCCTTGCCCGGGCTGGTCGGTGCGCGACATCGTCTCGCACGTCATCGGCATGGAGTGCGAGCAGCTCGGCGATCCGCGCCCGATCCACACACTGCCGCGCGACCTCTACCACGTGCAGAACGACCACCAGCGGTACATGGAGATGCAGGTCGACGTACGGCGCCACCACACCGCGCCGGAGATGACCTCCGAGCTGGAGTACACGCTCATCCGGCGCATGCGTCAGCTGCGCAACGAGACACGGGCGCCCGAGACGATGGTGCGGGCGCCGCTGGGAGCCGAGCAGACGCTGGAACTGGCGCTGCACATGCGGGCCTTCGACGTCTGGGTCCACGAGCAGGATCTGCGTACGACGCTGGGCCAGCCCGGCAACATGGACTCCCCCGGTGCCCTGATCACCCGGGACACCCTCCTGGCCGCGCTGCCCGATGTGGTCGCCAAGGACGCGGGCGCACCGCCCAATTCGGCGGTGGTGTTCGATGTGCACGGCCCCGTGGAGTTCCTGCGCACGGTCCGCGTCGACGGGGACGGACGTGGTTCGGTCGACGGTGCGCCGTCACTGGGCCCCGCGGCGACCCTGTCGATCGACTGGGAGACGTACTACCGCCTGGCCTGCGGCCGGGTGCGCCCGCAGGCGGTCGAGGACCGGATCAAGATCGACGGCGACCAGGACCTGGCGGCGACCATCCTGCGGAACTTCGTCGTGACGTCGTAGTGCGGTCGAGGCCCTGACGGGGCCTTCGTGCCGGAGTGAAGTGACCGGAGTGAAGTAACCGGAGTGAGAACCGGGCTGAAGTGACCGGCGGCGCCCGTCCGTCGAAGGACAGGGACGGGCGCGCCGCCGGGGCGCGCGGTCACGCGGGTACGTGCACGGCTTCCACCCGGCTGACCACGTGATGGTCGCGTTCCCGGTGCGTGGCACTCGCGTGCAGCCGCAGGATCTGCAGCACCCCGAGCGCCTCCAGGACGAAGACCGAGGCGAACGCGATGCGGTAGTTGTCACCCGTCGCGTCCAGCAGCACGCCGACCGCGAACAGCGTGGTCATCGAGGCGACGAACCCGCCCATGTTGACGATGCCCGAAGCGGTGCCCTGGCGCTCCGGCGGATTGGCGGGCCGGGCGAAGTCGAAGCCGATCATCGACGCGGGTCCGCAGGAACCCAGCACCACGCACAGGGTGACCAGCAGCCACATCGGAGCGTGGTCACCGGGGTGGAGGATCGTGGCCGCCCAGAGGAGCGCGGTCACCGCGACGGTACCGAGAGCCAGCGGGGCGCGCGCCGCATGGTGCCGGGCGATGATCTGGCCGTAGACGAGCCCCACCAGCATGTTGGAGAGCACCACCAGGGTGAGCAGTTCACCGGCGGTGCCCCTGCTCAGCCCCTGCGCCTCCACCAGGAACGGCATGCCCCACAGCAGCAGGAAGACCATCGCCGGGAACTGGGTGGTGAAGTGCACCCACATGCCGAGCCGGGTGCCCGGCTCCCGCCACGCGGCGGCGATCTGCCGGCGCACGTACGCGGCGCCCGCGTGTTCGGCGGGCGGCGGCTCGTGGCCCTCGGGGTGGTCCTTCAGGAAGAGCATCAGCAGCACGAGCACCACGACACCGGCGACCGAACTGCCCACGAAGGTCGTGGTCCAGCCGAACCCGTGCAGCGCACGGGCGATGAAGAGGGTCGAGACGAGGTTGCCCGCCATGCCGAACAGCGCGGCGACCTGGCCGATCATCGGCCCGCGCCGGGCGGGGAACCAGCGGGCACCGAGGCGCAGCACGCTGATGAACGTCATCGCGTCGCCGCAGCCGAGCAGCGCACGGGAGGCGAGCGCCATTCCGTACGAGGGGGAGAGCGCGAAGCCGAGCTGCCCCAGGGTGAAGAGCACGGCCCCGATGGTGAGGACCTTCTTGGTGCCGAGCCGGTCGACCATCAGACCGACAGGTATCTGCATGCCCGCGTAGACGAGCAGTTGGAGGATGGAGAACGTCGACAGCGCCGAGGCGTTGACGTCGAACCGGTCGGCGGCGTCGAGCCCCGCGACGCCCAGACTCGTACGGAAGATGATGGCCACGAAGTAGACGGCCACCCCGATGCCCCAGATCCGGGCGGCACGCCGGCCGCCGGGCGGATCGCCCGGCAGGGGGAGGGTGGGGACGCCGGACGTCACCGGTCATCACCCCTGACCAGCACCTTGACCCGGCTGACGTGGCGGCGCACGACCTGCGCGGCGCCTTCGGCGTCACCGGCCCTGATGGCGTCCAGCAGCTCGCCGTGCTCGGTGAGGGTTGCGGCGATCCTGCCGGGGTGCGCCTCCATCACGGCGACGCCCATCCGCAGTTGCCGGTCGCGCAGCTGGTCGTAGAGACGCGAGAGGATCTCGTTGCCCGCGTTCCGCACGATCTCGGCGTGGAAACAGCGGTCCTTGACCGCGGCGGCGGCCAGATCCCCCTCCTCGGCCAGCTGCCGCTGTTCCGCCAGCAGTTGTTCGAGCCGGGCGATCAGCTGTGCCGGGGCCGGGACGGCCTTGCGGGCTGCGAACTCCTCGACGAGCAGCCGGGTCTCCACGACGTCGGCGATCTCCTGCGCGGAGACGGCGAGCACCAGGGCGCCCTTCTTCGGGTAGAGCTTGATCAGCCCTTCGACCTCGAGGCGCAGCAGTGCCTCCCGCACGGGTGTCCGGGATACGCCCACGGCATCCGCCAGGTCGCCCTCGGTGAGAAGCGTGCCGCCCTCGTAACGACGGTCCAGGACCGCCTCCTTGATGTGGGTGTACACACGCTCGGCGGCGGGGGGCTGCTTGATGGGGGCAGGGGGTGCGGCAGGCATGCACACAGCATAGATACAACATGCACCCATGACAGGAGCCGTCCACGATTCGGGACACCCCCACGGAGACGCACGGCCCGTCCGGCAGGATGGCCGAAATCACCCGCGCGGGGGCACATCCATCCGTGGCCTTCAGGAGTCTCACCTTCGAGCGGCACCCTCATGTAGCCGCATTTCGGCGGTATTTGGAGCGTTTGACTTGAAAATCGGTCTTAAGGGCATAAATCGCGCAACCGTTGCCGCCACCGCGGTCCTCACCGCGGGCGCCGTCCTCACGGGCGGTGCGTTCGCCTCCACCGCACAGGCAGCGACTCCGCCCACGCCCACGATCACGGCCAAGGGCGGCTTCGTGATGGACAACGGCACCGCGAGGGCGCTCTACAGCAAAACCGCGGACACCCGCCGCTCCACCGGCTCCACCACGAAAATAATGACCGCCAAGGTGGTCCTGGGCCAGAAGAACCTGAACCTGGACACCAAGGTCACGATCCAGAAGGCCTACAGCGACTACATCGTCTCCAAGACCGCCTCGTCGGCCCGGCTGATCGTCGGCGACAAGGTGACGGTCCGCCAGCTCCTCTACGGGCTGATGCTGCCGTCCGGTTGCGACGCCGCCTACGCCCTGGCCGACAAGTTCGGCACCGGCACCACCCGCGCGGCGAGGGTCAAGTCCTTCATCGGCAAGATGAACGCCGACGCGAAGGCTCTCGGCCTGAAGAACACCCACTTCGACTCGTTCGACGGCATCAGCAGCGGATCGAACTACTCGACGCCCCGTGATCTGACGAAGATCGCCAGTGGTGCGATGAAGAACTCCACGTTCCGCGCCATCGTGAAGACGAAGTCGACGAAGCAGAAGGTCACGACGAAGAGCGGCGGCTACCGCTACATGTCGTGGTCCAACACCAACACCCTGCTCGGCAGCTACACCGGCGCCATCGGTGTGAAGACCGGATCCGGCCCGACGGCCAAGTACTGCCTGGTCTTCGCCGCGACCCGTAACGGCAGGACCGTCATCGGCACCGTCCTCACCTCGACGTCCTCGACCACCCGGACCGCGGACGCGAAGAAGCTCCTGGACTACGGCTTCAAGAAGTAGCCCCGGACACGGCTGACACAGAGAGGGCCTCCCGTGCGATGCGGGAGGCCCTCTCTGCGTCGGTGGAACAGGCTCGCTAGGCCCAGGTGATCAGGCGCTTCGGCTGTTCGAGGATCGCCGCGACGTCCGCGAGCACCTTGGAGCCGAGCTCGCCGTCGACCAGCCGGTGGTCGAACGACAGTGCCAGCGTGGTCACCTGGCGGGGCTTCACCTTGCCCTTGTGGACCCACGGCTGGAGCTTGATCGAGCCGACCGCGAGGATCGCGGACTCACCCGGGTTCAGGATCGGCGTACCCGTGTCGACGCCGAAGACGCCGACGTTCGTGATGGTCACCGTGCCGCCGGCCATGGCCGCCGGGGACGTCCTGCCCTCGCGCGCCGTGGAGACCAGCTCGCCCAGTGCCGCGGCCAGCTGGGGAAGGGTCTTGTCGTGCGCGTCCTTGATGTTCGGCACGATCAGTCCGCGCGGCGTGGCCGCGGCGATACCCAGGTTGACGTAGTGCTTCTGCACGATCTCCTGGTTGGCCTCGTCCCAGGCCGCGTTGACGTCCGGGTTGCGCTTGATCGCGACCAGGAGCGCCTTGGCGATGATCAGGAGCGGGTTGACCCGGACCCCCGCGAGGTCCTTGTCCTCCTTGAGCTCCGCCACGAGCTTCATCGTGCGGGTCACGTCGACCGTCACGAACTCGGTGACGTGCGGAGCCGTGAACGCGCTGCCGACCATGGCCTGCGCGATGGCCTTCCGTACGCCCTTGACCGGGATACGGGTCTCCCGGGCGCCCTGGACACTCTCCACCGCGGCAGCGGCGGAAGTGACGGGAGCGGCCGGAGCGACCACCGGCGCCGGAGCGGCGGGGGCCTCGGCGGCCGCGGGGGCGACCGCGGCGTGGACGTCCTCGCGGGTGATGATGCCGCCCTCACCGGTCGGGGTGACCGTCGCGAGGTCGATGCCGAGGTCCTTGGCGAGCTTGCGCACCGGCGGCTTGGCGAGCGGCCGGGTCTCCGGGACCACGGCCACGGCACCGTGGCCGTTGATCTCGGCCTGGATCGCGGCAGCGGCCGGACCCGGGACCTCGACGCCCTTGCGGGCACGGCGCTTGGTGGAGGCCTCGGCCACGCCGTAGCCGACGAGCACCGGCTGACGGCCCTTGGGCGCCTCCGGCTCCGCCTTCGCCACGGGCTCCGGAGCGGCCGTGGGAGCGGCCTCCGGAGCGGCGGGGGCGTCACCGCTGCCGGGTGCCACGTCCACCGCGATGATCACCTCGCCGACATCGACGGTCGTGCCCTCGGGGAAGCGCAGCTCGTGCACCACCCCGTCGAACGGAATCGGCAGCTCCACGGCCGCCTTCGCCGTCTCGACCTCGCACACGACCTGTCCGTCGGTGACGGTGTCGCCGGGCTGGACGAACCACTTGAGGATTTCCGCCTCGGTCAGTCCTTCGCCCACATCCGGCATCTTGAACTCGCGGAAACGAGCAGACGTTTCAGTCATCGTCGTCACGATCCCTCTCCTCAGTACGCCAGCGAGCGGTCGACGGCGTCGAGCACCCGGTCGAGACCCGGCAGGTACTCGTCCTCGAGCCGGGCCGGCGGGTAGGGGACGTGGTAGCCGCCGACCCTCAGTACCGGTGCTTCGAGGTGGTAGAAGCAGCGCTCGGTGATCCGGGCGGCGATCTCGGCCCCGGAGCCGTAGAACACCGGCGCCTCGTGGACCACCACGAGCCGGCCGGTCTTCTCGACCGACGTCTGGACGGCGTCGAAGTCGATCGGGGACATCGACCGCAGGTCCAGGACCTCGAGCGACTTGCCCTCCTCCTGCGCGGCGGCGGCCGCCTCCAGGCAGACCTTCACCATCGGGCCGTACGCGGCGAGCGTGAGGTCGGAGCCCTCACGTGCCACGGCGGCCTTGTGCAGCGGGCCGGGGATGGACTCGGTGTCGAGTTCCCCCTTGTCCCAGTAACGCCGCTTCGGCTCGAAGAAAATGATCGGGTCGTCGCTCTGCACGGCCTGCTGCATCATCCAGTAGGCATCGCTCGCGTTGGACGGCGAGACGACCTTCAGGCCCGCGACGTGCGCGAACAGGGCCTCGGGCGACTCGCTGTGGTGCTCGACGGCACCGATGCCGCCGCCGTACGGGATACGGACGACGACCGGCATCTTGATCTTGCCGAGCGCGCGGGCGTGCATCTTGGCGAGCTGCGTGACGATCTGGTCGTACGCGGGGAAGACGAAGCCGTCGAACTGGATCTCGACGACCGGGCGGTATCCGCGCAGGGCCAGGCCGATCGCCGTACCGACGATGCCGGACTCTGCGAGCGGGGTGTCGATGACCCGGTCCTCGCCGAAGTCCTTCTGGAGCCCGTCCGTGATGCGGAAGACCCCGCCCAGCTTGCCGACGTCCTCACCCATGATGAGGACCTTGGGGTCGGTCTCCAGTGCCTTGCGCAGCGACTCGTTGAGCGCCTTCGCGATGGACATCTTCTCAACGGCCATGGCTAGTTGCCCTCCTCGGCGAACGATGCCTGGTAGGCGGCGAACTGTGCGCGCTCCTCGTCGACGAGCGGGCTGCCGTCGGCGTAGGCGTGGTCGAAGATCGCCAGCCGGTCCGGGTCGGGCATGGCCCGTACCGCTTCGCGTACCCGCTTGCCGAGGGTCTCGCTCTCCTCCTCCAGCGCGGTGAAGAACTCCGCGTCGGCGAGGCCCTGGTTCTCCAGGTACGTGCGCAGTCGCAGGATCGGGTCCTTGGCCTCCCATGCCACCCGCTCCTCGTCCGCCCGGTACTTGGTCGGGTCGTCGGAGGTGGTGTGGGCGCCCATCCGGTAGGTGAACGCCTCGACGAGGGTGGGGCCCTCGCCCCGGCGGGCACGCTCCAGCGCCGACCTGGTGACGGCCAGACAGGCCAGCACGTCGTTGCCGTCGACCCGGACACCAGGGAAGCCGAAGCCCTGTGCGCGCTGGTAGAGCGGCACTCGGGTCTGCTTCTCGGTGGGCTCGGAGATCGCCCACTGGTTGTTCTGGCAGAAGAACACCACGGGGGCGTTGTAGACGGCGGAGAAGGTGAAGGCCTCCGCGACATCGCCCTGGCTGGAGGCGCCGTCACCGAAGTACGCGATCACGGCCGAGTCCGCACCGTCCTTGGCGACGCCCATGGCGTAGCCGGTGGCGTGCAGGGTCTGCGAGCCGATGACGATCGTGTAGAGGTGGAAGTTGTTGGTCGTCGGGTCCCAGCCGCCGTGGTTCACACCGCGGAACATCCCGAGCAGATTGGTCGGGTCGACCCCCCGGCACCAGGCGACACCGTGCTCCCGGTAGGTCGGGAAGACGTAGTCGTCGTCGCGCAGGGCCCGGCCGGAGCCGATCTGTGCGGCTTCCTGGCCCAGCAGCGAGGCCCACAGGCCCAGCTCGCCCTGGCGCTGCAGCGCGGTCGCCTCGGCGTCGAAACGGCGGGTCAGAACCATGTCGCGGTACAGACCGCGCAGCTCCTCGGCGCTCAGGTCGATCTCGAAGTCCGGGTGCTCGACGCGCTCGCCCTCGGGCGTCAGCAGCTGTACCAGCTGGGGCTCGGAAGTCTGTGGCGTCTTCGCGGCGCTGGTCCGCTTGCTGGCGCGTCGCGGTTTGCGCGCGGCAGTGCTTTCCACGGTCACGTGCGTGCTCCTCCGTCGGTCCGGCCCCCGGGATGGCCGGGAAGCCAGTGCGGCTCGCCTGTGTCCGGACCCGTGCACGGGGTGGGTGCCGCTCGGCCGGGAACAGGCGTGACAGGTGCCCCGGCGAGCGCCCTGTCATAGGCACGTTACCCAGTGCACCGCATAACTGCGAAACACCTTGTGACCTGCGATTTTGCTTGGATTTCCAAGTAAATCGAAAAAATCGCGAAGTCTTGCTGGTCACAGCACTGGCAACAGCCTTGCAGGCCGCCGGAACAACGGCACGTTATCCCGGCCGACACCGCCAGGGAAGGGCAGACAGGAAAGGAATGTGTGAGACTGCGATTGTGCCCGAAGATGGAAAAATCACCGTATTCCTGCTGGATGACCACGAGGTGGTCCGGCGCGGAGTTCACGAGCTGCTCTCCGCCGAGGAGGACATCGAGGTGGTCGGAGAGGCCTCCACGGCCGCTGACGCGCTCGTACGCATCCCGGCGACACGGCCGGATGTCGCCGTCCTGGACGTACGGCTGCCGGACGGCAGCGGCGTCGAGGTCTGCCGCGAGGTCCGCTCGAAGGACGAGTCGATCAAATGTCTGATGCTCACCTCGTACGCCGATGACGAGGCCCTCTTCGACGCGATCATGGCGGGCGCCTCCGGATACGTACTGAAGGCGATCCGCGGCAACGAACTGCTGAATGCCGTACGGGACGTCGCGGCCGGGAAATCGCTGCTGGACCCGGCGGCCACCGCGCGCGTCCTGGAACGGCTGCGCGAAGGAAAGAACGGCAAGGGCGACGACCGGCTCTCCGGCCTGACCGACCAGGAGCGCAGGATCCTCGACCTCATCGGCGAGGGGCTGACGAACCGGGTCATCGGCGAGCGGCTGCACCTGGCCGAGAAGACCATCAAGAACTACGTCTCCAGCCTCCTCGCCAAGCTGGGCATGGAGCGGCGTTCGCAGGCCGCGGCGTACGTGGCCCGGCTCCAGGCCGAGAAGCGCTGATACGCGCGGCGGGACTTTGGTCCCGGCCCGACCGGGGCGGCCGACTCTTACCCCGCCCCTACAGGTGCCGGAGAGTGGAACGCATGCCCTCTCCCCACCCCTCCGACGACCTCCGCGCCATCGAACTGCTCGGCCGCGTCCGCTACGGCCGGCTGGCCACCAGCATGCGTGCCCTGCCCTTCCTGGCCGTGGCCCGTCACCTGGTGATCGAGGGCCGTGTCGTCCTGCGGATGCACCGGGGGCTCGGCTATCACGAGTCCTGCGACGGGAGCGTCATCGCCTACGGGGCGGACAACTTCAACTCCCGGACGGACCGCGTGCCGGACGACGCGGAGGACCTGTGGTCGGTCCAGTTCACCGGCCCCGCCGAAATCGTGCACCCGACCGCTGACCAGCGGGAACTCTTCGGGGCCGGCCCGGCCGAGGTGAACGGCGAGACCTTTGATCCGGTGTTCCTCCGGCTCGATCCGCACGTCGTCCAGATGCACACTCTGAGCTTCGACGCAAGTCAGTGAAACCAGCCACTCAGCGTCACCTAACATGTGGCGAGTGCTGCGCTCATCTGTGACCCTCCCACCTGTTCCGCCGGTCGGCGAGGTGCTGCGCCGCTATCCGGAGGCAGGTGAGCCTCTCGCCTGCGTGCCGCTCACCAAAGGCCTGCTCAACCACGGCTACCGGATCTCCACCACCCGCGGTGCCTACTTCCTCAAGCACCACCTGGACAAGCACCACCTCGACGACGCCAGCGGGGACCACGCCACGATCGTCCGGCAGCACCGGGCGACCCAGCAGCTCCACTCGCTGGGTGTGCCGGTCGCCCCGCCCCTCGCGGACACGGAGGGTGACACCGTCACGGTGATCGACGGTCAGCACTATGCCCTGCACCCGTGGGTGGACGGCCTCCACCGGGACGGCGCCCAGTTGACGACCGCCCAGTCGCAACGGCTCGGGGCGCTCCTCGGGGCCGTACACACGCATCTGGAACAGGTCATGGAGGCGGACCCGCCGCCTCCGGTACGAGGGCAGAGCCCCGACCCCGCCGACACGTTCGCGCTGATCGACGACCTGCTGGCGGCCGCGCGCGGCATGGGCCCCCGGGACGCCTTCGACGAGCTCGCCGTACACCGCCTCGTAGAACGCCGCGCCCTGCTGGAACAGCACGCGCACCGCCGCCCGCCCACCCCGGCGGGGCCGGCCCGGGGCTGGGTGCACGGCGACTTCCATCCGCTGAACCTGCTCTACCGGGGTGCGGACCCCGTCGCGATCGTGGACTGGGACCGGCTGGGCGTGCAGCCCCGTGCCGAGGAGGCCGTGCGGGCCGCGGCGATCTTCTTCGTCCGGCCGGACGGGGAACTGGACCTGGAGAAGGTCAGGGCGTACGCGCGCGCCTACCGGCGGTCGGCCGGCGCCGGAGCTGCGGAGCTGGCGGCGGCGGTGCACCGCGTGTGGTGGGAACGGCTCAACGACTTCTGGATACTGCGCTGGCGCTACCGCCTGCACGACCGAAGGGCCGACCCGCAGTTTCCTGCGGTGTCGGCCCTGGCGGTGTGGTGGACGCGGGAGTACGAGGCGGTGTGCGGGGCCTTCACGGGCTGAGGGCCCCGCGGGTGCCTACGGGGTGGAGCCTCCGGCGGGGTCGCCCGCGGCGCCCACGTCCGTGCCGCCGACGTCACCGCCGCCCGGAGTGCCCGGATCCGTGGTGGGCTCGGTCGGCTCGGTGGTCGTTCCGCCGTCCCCGCCCTCGTTCGTGTTGCCGTCGGACGTGCCCGTGTTCGTGCCCGGCGACGACGTGGGCTCCGTCGGCGTCTCCGTCGGCTCGGTCGGCTGGGTCGACGGGGTCCACGTCGGCTCCTTGGTGGGCCAGGTCTGGCCGCCCGTGGAGTCGTCCGGTTCCTCGGTCTCCTCCGTCTCCTCGTCCGTCGGCTCCGGGGAGGCCTCCGACGCGGACGGGGAGACCGAGGTGGACGGGTTGGTCGGTGTCTTCTTGTTGTTCGCGTCGTTCGCCGCGTTGACGGCGAACGCGACACCCGCGCCGATCGCGATCAGGGCCAGCAGGACGAAGAGCCACATCTTGCCGCGCCCACCGCCGTTGCGCTGCCCACCGGCGTACGCCCCGTCGTCGGGGTTCATCGGCGGCAGGATCGGGCCCTGCGAGGTGTCCCCGTGCATCGGGTGACCCATCGCCGCCGTACCGCCGCCGATGTTCATCGGCGCGGTGTGGCCGCCCTCGTGCATCACGACCGGGCCGGTGTTCCAGGTGCCCGTGTGACCGCCCTGGACCTGGAGCATCTGCAGGCTGTACTGGACCAGGCCGCGCATCTCCTCGGCGCTCTGGAACCGGTCGTCCGGGTCCTTCGCGAGCGAGCGCATGACGAGGCCGTCCAGCTCCGGCGGCACGCCGTCCGAGACCTCGGAGGGCGGCACCGGAATGTCCTGGACGTGCTGGTACACGACGGACAGCGGAGTCTCACCGGTGAACGGCGGGCGCAGGGCGAGGAGTTCGTAGAGCAGGCAGCCCGTGGCGTACAGGTCGGAACGGTGGTCGACCGCCTTGCCGAGCGCCTGTTCGGGGGAGAGGTACTGAGGCGTACCCATGACCATGCCCGTCTGGGTCATCGTCGACTGGGCGCCGTGCAGCGCACGGGCGATGCCGAAGTCCATCACCTTGACCGCGCCGGAATGCGTGATGATCACGTTCGCGGGCTTGATGTCACGGTGCACGATGCCGTGCTGGTGGGAGTACGCGAGCGCCTCCAGCACCCCCGAGACGATGATCAGCGCCTGCTCGGGCGGCGGGGCCTCGGCGTTGAGCAGCAGATCGCGGATGGTGCGGCCCTCGACCAGCTCCATGACGATGTACGGGACGGTGGCGCCGGCCACGACGTCCTCGCCGGAGTCGTACACGGCCACGATCGCATGGTGGTTGAGGCCCGCGACCGACTGCGCCTCGCGCGTGAAGCGGGCCTTGGAGACCGGGTCCTCGGCGAGATCGGAACGGAGCAGTTTCACCGCTACCGTGCGTCCCAGACGCACGTCCTCCGCGGCGAGTACCTCGGCCATACCGCCGCGTCCCAGCCGGTGGGTCATGCGGTAACGGCCGTCCCCGACCACGCCGCCGACGATCCCGGAGTCGGTGCCATCCGAAAATCCGCCGCCGTTTGCTTCGGGTTCGGGTGCCATCAGTCCTCGCCGTCGTATCTGTCCGCGCTTCCGCGCGTTCTCACGGTGCCTTGCTGCATTGCCACGTCACGCTACAGCCTCCGCCGGACACACCGGTTCCGAGAGGGACGGGTCATCCAATCGGCTGGCGCGCCGCTCACGCAAATTCCATGCGGTTCCTGTAACGCTTCCGAGACGCTTCTTGTGCGTAGGGTCACGGAACGGGCACCTGGCTTGACGTGTCGGACCCCTCGGGCAGACTTGGCCCGTAATAGGGATCACGCGTCCGTGGGCGCCGAGGGGGATGCAAGTCATGAGCCAGGACGGCGCACACGGCGCACAGGGTCGCTACGCGGGCGGTTCCGTGGCCGGCGGCCGCTACCAGCTGCGCGACCTGCTCGGCGAAGGCGGGATGGCGTCCGTCTACCTCGCGTACGACTCCGCCCTCGACCGCCAGGTCGCGATCAAGACGCTGCACACGGAGCTGGGGCGCGAGCAGTCCTTCCGCGAGCGGTTCCGGCGCGAGGCGCAGGCCGTCGCCAAGCTGCAGCACACCAACATCGTCTCGGTGTTCGACACCGGCGAGGACGAGCTCGGCGGCGCGCTGATGCCGTACATCGTCATGGAGTACGTCGAGGGGCAGCCGCTCGGCTCCGTCCTCCAGGCGGACATCCAGAACTACGGCGCGATGCCCGCCGACAAGGCGCTCAAGGTGACGGCCGACGTGCTCGCCGCGCTGGAGACCAGCCACGAAATGGGCCTGGTCCACCGCGACATCAAGCCCGGCAACGTGATGATGACCAAGCGCGGCGTCGTCAAGGTCATGGACTTCGGCATCGCCCGCGCCATGCAGTCGGGCGTCACCTCGATGACCCAGACCGGCATGGTCGTCGGTACGCCCCAGTACCTCTCGCCCGAGCAGGCCCTCGGCCGCGGCGTGGACGCGCGGTCCGACCTCTACTCGGTCGGCATCATGCTCTTCCAGCTGCTCACGGGCCGGATCCCGTTCGAAGCGGACTCCCCGCTCGCCATCGCCTACGCGCATGTGCAGGAGGAGCCGGTCGCGCCGTCCAGCATCAACCGGTCGATCACCCCCGCGATGGACGCGCTCGTCGCCCGCGCGCTGAAGAAGAACCCGAACGAGCGCTTCCCCAGTGCCGCCGCGATGCAGGACGAGGTCGTCCGCGTCCTGAGCGCCGGCGGCCACGCGGGCGCTCCCGTGATCATCGGCGGCACCGCCCCGGCGAACAGCGGCTCGGGCGTCGGCTCGGCGGTCTTCCCGCCCGTCGACCAGACCACACCCGCACCGCACGGTGTGCAGACCCCGTACCAGCCGCAGACCCACCAGCAGCACCAGCCCGGCCCGTACGGCCCGGCGACCCCCGCGCCCACTCCGGGTTACGGCTACCCGCAGGCACCTCAGCCGTACGGCACGCACGCACCCCTGGCACACCAGACGCCGCCGCCGTACACGCTGTCCCACCAGCCCTCCACCGCCGTCAACGGCGGAGGCTCCAAGCGCAACATGCCGGTCGTCGTGGGCTCGATCGTGGTCGCCCTGCTCGCGATCGGCGGCCTGGTCGCCTTCCTGAACATGAAGGGCGACCCGGACGCCGGCAAGGGCGGCGACCCGGACACCAGCGAGTCGACGGTGGCCGGCGAGCACAAGCCGCCGGAGCGCAACCGGACGATGGACACCGAGGACTGCACCGACGCCACGGAGGACACGGACGACCCGGCGAAGGTCCAGGCGCCGAACTTCGTCTACAAGGACATCATCTCGGCGAAGTCCTGTGCCGCCGCCGCAGGCTGGACGGTCAAGGTCATCGAGGTGGAGGGCAACACCTACGCCGAGGACCAGGTCATCGACCAGTTCCCGACCTCGGGTACGGCGGTTGCCGAGCGGGGCGCCCACTTCGAGCTGCGCATCGCGACCGGCGACCCGGCCTGACCCGGCGCGTACGCGACTGCTGACCGCCCTCTGACCGCCCTCGGCGCCCCGGGGGCGGTCCCCCCGGGCCGGTTCGCTCGGGACGGGCTGCGGCTCACTCCTGGGCGGGCCGCTGGTCGCTTCGGTGAGCCGTGTCCGGGATGCCGGACATATCGGGGCATGTGACGCTGATCTCATGTCTCCAGGACTCCTGGCCTCACGATCGTCGAGATGCGTGGCCTGTCTGGTGATGGCGGCCGGGGCGGCGCTCGGGCCGATCGCCGTGGCACACGGCGACGGGCGGGGTACGCAGGCCGCTCCTCAGCGCGTACTTCTCGCGGGGCCCCTGGGTGCTCCCGCCGAGCCGCCCTCCTCCGCGAGCCCCTCGGCGGAGGAGTCCCCCATGGCCGGGAGGCAGGCCGGGGAGGGCCGTGCGCGGCCCGGGCGGTCACTCTCCCCCATGGAACTCGCGGACGCCTCGGCCTCCGCCGACGAGGTCCCGCCGGAGGCGGATCCCGTGCCTGCGACCACACCTCCACCCGAAGCGTTCCCCGAGCCCGGCCGGGCCTCACGGCAGGCACTGGACGAGCCCGCCGTACGACAGGTGCAGCAGGTGTCACTGGGGGTGGGAATCGCCCTGGTCGGCCTGGGTCTGGGGTTCCTGGGGCTGCGGTTGCGCCGCTCGAACTGACCGGCCGGGGGCTTGCGCACAGCAACATACTCGGTATACATACTCAGTATGTCGATCCGTCACGGGCTGCTGGCCCTCCTGGAGCGAGGGCCTCGGTACGGCTCCCAGCTCCGTACCGAATTCGAGTCCCGCACCGGTTCCACCTGGCCGCTGAACGTCGGCCAGGTCTACACGACCCTCAGCCGGCTGGAACGCGACGGCATGGTCGCCCAGGACGGTGAGGACGACGCGGGCCACGCGTTGTACTCGATCACCGACGACGGCCGCAGCGAGCTGCGGAGCTGGTTCGAGACCCCGGTCGACCGCAGCAACCCGCCCCGGGACGAGCTGGCCATCAAGCTCGCGATGGCGGTCGGGGCGCCCGGCGTCGACATCCGGGCCGTCATCCAGTCCCAGCGCAGCCACACCGTGAAAGCCATGCAGGACTACACCCGGCTCAAGGCCCAGGCACTCGCGGACGTCCCCGCCGACCGCGACGAGGTCGCCTGGCTCCTCGTGGTGGAGCAGCTGATCTTCCAGGCCGAGGCCGAGGCCCGGTGGCTGGACCACTGCGAGTCCCGCCTCGTCCGACTCGCCGAAGCTGCCGCCACCGAACCCGCCGCCGGACCGGGGCCCACCGCGGCCACCGGCCGCGGAAGCGCCCGCACGGCGGCCTCCCGGCTGCGCGGCACCCGCCGCTGACAACGGACCCCTGCCGACGGACCTCTGGCCACGGCCCGCCGACTACGGACCTCTGACAGCTGACCGCCCGCACCGGACCGGTGGCGGCAGACCGCCGACCACGCACCGGTCCGGCCCGCCCCGACCTTCTGCACGTCGTTCCTAGGGGGAACAACCCACCATGTCCTCGTCCGCACCCGTCCCGTCCTCCGGCCTGCCCGTGGACGCCCCCGTCCTCGAACTGAGGGCGCTGACCCGTACCCACGGCTCCGGCATCGCGGAGGTGCACGCCCTGCGCGGCATCAACCTCTCCGTGCACGCGGGGGAGCTCGTCGCCGTGATGGGCCCCTCCGGCTCCGGCAAGTCCACCCTGCTGACCCTGGCCGGCGGTCTCGACACCGCGAGCAGCGGCCAGGTCGTCATCGAGGGCCAGGACATCTCCACGCTCGGCCGCAAGGGCGTCGCCGCCCTGCGCCGGCGCAGCGTCGGCTACGTCTTCCAGGACTACAACCTGATCCCTGCTCTCACCGCCGCGGAGAACATCGCCCTGCCGCGTGAGCTCGACGGCGTATCCGTCCGCAAGGCGCGCAAGGAGGCCCTCGCCTCACTGGAGGAGATGCACCTCACCGAGATCGCCGACCGCTTCCCGGACGAGATGTCCGGCGGCCAGCAGCAGCGTGTCGCCATCGCCCGCGCACTCGTGGGCGACCGCCGCCTCGTGCTCGCCGACGAACCGACCGGCGCTCTCGACTCCGAGACCGGCGAAGCCGTCCTGGCCCTGCTGCGCAACCGCTGCGACGAGGGAGCGGCCGGCGTGATGGTGACGCACGAGCCGCGGTACGCCGCCTGGGCCGACCGTGTCGTCTTCCTCAGGGACGGGTCGATCGTCGACCAGACCCTGTCGTCGGGCGCCGACTCGCTGCTCACCGCAGAGGGTGCCAAGTGAGCGTCTTCACGGGGTGGCGCGCCGCCCTCCGGATCGCCCGGCGCGACGCCCTGAGGTCCAAGGGCCGCAGCGCACTCGTCGTCGCGATGATCGCCCTGCCGGTCCTCGGTGTGACCGCCGCCGACGTCACGTACCGCAGCTCCACCCCGACCGCCGCCGAGAAGCTGACCGCCACGATGGGCTCGGCGGACGCCGTGTTCAGTTCGGCCGGCATGGGGCCCGTCCCCGTCGAGCAGCTGCCCGACCTCAGGACCTACGGCTCACCGCCCGGCGCACCGCCACAACCTGACGGCGAGCCGAAGCCCGTCGACGTGACGGCCACCTTCCCGAAGGGCTCGCGGTACATCACCGAACAGTCCGTTCCCGCCACGGTCAGCACCCGGCACGGCATCGCCAACATCGAGATCGTCGAGCTGCGCACCTCCGACCCGGCGGTCCGCGGCAAGCTCGACCTCGTCGAAGGCACGTACCCGGCAGGCAAGGACGAGGTCGTCGCGACAGAGCACTTCCTCGAGTCGACCGGCCTGCGCATCGGCTCCCGTACGACGCTGAGCGGCCCCGAGCAGACGTACACGATCACCGGCAGCGTCGAGCTGCACAGCGAGCTCGGCGCGAGCACGCTGTACGCCGATCCGGGTGCGGTCATCGCACCCTGGAAGGCGGCGGCCGCCCGCGACGACACAATCGTTCCTCCGAACCCCGGAGACACGAAGTGGCTGGTCCAGGGCGTGCCCGGGGCCGGTATCACCTGGTCGGACGTGCTCGCGGCCAACAAGAAGGGGGTCCTGGTGCTGTCCCGCCAGGTCGCCCTCGACCCGCCGCCGGACTCCGAGGTGCCGCTGGCCGCACGTGCCGGCATGGGCTTCCCCGAAGGCTCTGCGGAGCTGAGCGCGGCCGTCGTGACCGTCGTCGCCATGGCGGTCCTCGAGGTCGTCCTGCTGGCCGGCCCCGCGTTCGCGGTCGGTGCGCGCCGCTCGCGCAGGCAGCTCGGCCTCGTCGGAACCTGCGGCGGCGATCGCGGCCAGGTACGGGCGGTGGTGCTGGCCGGGGGTGTGGTGCTCGGCGGATTCGGCGCCGTGTCCGGTGTCGTCGCCGGTCTCGGGCTGACCGTCCTGTTCCGCCCGCTGATCGAGGGCTGGACCGAGAACCGCTTCGGCGAGCTCGAGATCCGCCCCTGGGAGCTGCTGGCGATCGCCGTGATCGGCCTCGTCACCGGGATCCTGGCGGCGCTGGCCCCGGCGATCGTGGCCGGCCGCCAGTCCGTACTGGAGTCCCTCACCGGCCGCCGCGGAACACGCCGGAGCTCACGCGTCCTGCCCGTGGTGGGCTGTGTGGCGCTGGCGGGCGGCATCGCGGTCGCCGTCATCGGCGGCACCACGGGCAACACGAATCTGGTCGCAGGCGGCTCGGTCGTCGCCGAGCTCGGCGTGCTCGCCTGCATCCCCGTGATCGTGGGCTTCCTGAGCCGGCTCGGCTCCCGGCTCCCGCTCTCCCCGCGGATGGCGCTGCGCGACGCGGCCCGCAACCGTGGCCGCACGGCACCTGCGGTCGCCGCCGTGATGGCCGCGGTCGCGGGCACCGTGGCCATCGCCACGTACACGGCCAGCGTGATGGCCGAGCACGAGTACGACCACATACCCATGCTCACGCCCGGCACGGCGGCACTCGTGGGCTCCCAGCCGACGGAGGGCGACCAGCTCACCCTGGCCCGTGCCGCCGTCGAGCGGAACCTGGCCGTCAGCGGCGGCCGTGCCGACTTCGGACGCGTCTGGGCCGGCTCCGACTGCTCCGTCTACTACGAGGAGGAGAACGGCTGCGGCACACTCGAGCTGGTCAAGCCGGCCGGCAAGGGCCACAGCTGCCCGCTCCAGGGGGCGGGAGCCAGGAAACTCGCCGAAGGACTCTCGGCCGGCGCCCACAAGAAGCTGATGGGCTCCCCCGCCTGCGTCGACGAGTACAGACAGGCGTACTCGTTCGATTCGGGCATCGCCAAGATCGTCGTGGGAGACGCCTCCGTACTGACCTCGTACGTGAAACTCGACGACCCCGAGGCGGCCAGGGCACTGGCGGACGGCACGCCCGTTCTGCTCAACCCGGCGTACGCGGAGAACGGCCGGATCACCCTGAAGGCCGTGCACACGTACAACGAGCGCGACACCGAGAACCGCAAGCTGCACCCGGGCAAGGCCAGGACGACCACGGACCGGGTCAAGGTGTACGTCGCACCCGGGAAGTACGCCGCCACTCCCGGAATCCGCATGATCCTGCCGCAGAAGACCGCGGACCGGCTCGGACTGCACACCCAGGACTACGGCAGCATCTACACCGTCACGCACACCCCGACGGACGCCGAGCAGCAGGCGATACAGGCAGCGTTCGCACAGACCGGGGGCGGCTCCTCCTACCTCCAGACGGAGCACGGGGCCGGAGCGGAATCCCGGGACGAGGATGTGATCCTGCTGATCCTCGCCCTGTTCGCAGGCGTGGTGACCCTGGGCGCGGCCGCCATCACGACCGGCCTCGCCAAGGCCGACGCGGAGGCCGACCTCACCACGCTCAGCGCGGTGGGCGCGCCGCCGGGCGTGCGGCGTTCGCTCTCCGGCTTCCAGTGCCTGGTGGTCGCGCTCACGGGTGTGCTGCTCGGCACGGTGGCCGGCATCGTGCCCGCGGTGTCGCTGCGTCTGATCGACCTGCGCGAGGCGATGGCGGCCATGCGCAAGGAGCCCATGGACTCCGCGTACACGCCGATCGTGCTGCCGTGGGAGACCATCGGGCTGCTGTGCCTGGTCGTGCCCGTCCTGGCCGGGCTGCTCGCCGCCGCGTTCGCCGGATCGCGGCTGAAACTGGCCCGCCGCGCGGGGTGAATGCCCGCTGACCGGCTGTTCCGGTGCCCCCGGAAAGGGTGGATCATCCCTTCCCGGGGGCACCACCGTGATGTGGAGCAGGTATACGAGACAATGGCGGCATGGAGATGCCGAGGAATGACCGGTCGCAGGAGCACCCGCAAGTCCTTGTGGTGGGACAGGACGGAATGGCTATCGGCGGCGGTGGCAGTGACGACGAGTCGCGCGAGGTCCCGGTGACGGAGATGGTCGAACAGCCCGCGAAGGTCATGCGCATCGGCAGCATGATCAAGCAGCTCCTTGAGGAGGTCAGGGCGGCTCCTCTCGACGAGGCGAGCCGGGTCCGGCTCAAGGAGATCCACGCGAGCTCGGTGAAGGAGCTCGAGGACGGGCTGGCGCCGGAGCTGGTGGAGGAGCTGGAACGGCTCTCGCTGCCGTTCACCGAGGAGTCGGTCCCGTCCGAGGCCGAGCTGAGGATTGCGCAGGCCCAGTTGGTGGGCTGGCTGGAGGGCCTGTTCCACGGCATCCAGACGGCCCTGTTCGCCCAGCAGATGGCGGCCCGTGCACAGCTGGAGCAGATGCGTCGCGCCCTGCCTCCGGGCGTGGGCCACGAGGACGAGGAAGGCGATACGGACCCGCACGGCCCGGCCCGATCCGGCCCGTATCTGTAGGCCTTGCCTTCGCCATCCCGACCTCAGGTCGCCGAGCGCGGTACGCGCAGGGGCCCGGCACACGTGGTGTGTGCCGGGCCCCTGCGCGTGGGGCGGCGCCTCGGTGCTCGGCGCCCCCTGCTCGGTGCTCGGTTCCAGCCTGTACGCGGTCAGGCGCCCGGTGCGAGCAGGAGAACCTTGCCGATGTGCGCGCTCGACTCCAGCACCCGGTGGGCCTCCGCGGCGTCCGCCATCGGCACCGTGCGGTCCACGACCGGCCGGACGACGCCCTGGCCGATCAGCGGCCAGACATGTTCCCGTACGGCGGCGACGATCGCGGCCTTCTCCGCGAGCGGCCGACCGCGCAGGGAGGTGGCCGTGACGGCAGCACGCTTGCTCAGCAGGGCGCCGAGGTTCAGCTCGCCCTTGACGCCTCCCTGGAGCCCGATGATCGCCAGCCTGCCGTTGACGGCCAGGGCCCGCACGTTGCGGTCCAGGTACTTGGCCCCGACGATGTCGAGGATGACGTCGGCACCCGTACCGTCCGTCGCCTTGCGCAGTTCCTCGACGAAATCCTGCTCGCGGTAGTCGATGAGGATGTCGGCGCCGAGTTCCTGACAGCGTGCCAGTTTCTCCGCCCCGCCCGCGGTCACCGCGACGCGCGCGCCGACGGCCTTCGCGAGCTGGATCGCCATCGTGCCGATCCCACTGGACCCGCCGTGGACCAGCAGCGTCTCGCCGGGGCGGAGATGGGCGATCATGAAGACGTTGGACCAGACCGTGGCGGTCACCTCGGGCAGCGCGGCGGCAGTCACCAGGTCCACGCCCTCGGGCACGGGCAACAGCTGCCCGGTCGGCACGGCGACCTTCTCGGCGTAGCCACCGCCCGCCAGCAGCCCGCACACTTCGTCGCCCACCGACCAGCCGGTCACGCCCGGGCCGAGGGCGGCGACGCGGCCCGCGCACTCCAGGCCGGGGTAGGGGGAGGCACCGGGCGGAGGGTTGTAGAAACCCTGCCGCTGCAGGACGTCGGCCCGGTTGACGGCGCTGGAAACGACCTCGACGAGGACCTCTCCCTCGCCGGGTACGGGATCGGGGACCTCGGCCCAGACGAGCGCCTCGGGGTCACCGGGTTCGGGGATCGTGATCGCATGCATGGCCGCGAGGCTACTCCGCTCCGCCCGGCGGACGCGGCACACGAACACGGCACGGTCCCGGGGGAGAGGTCCTAGGGACGCTGGTTGGACTGCGGCGGATGGTTCATCGGCGGGATGTGAAGCGGGCTGGCGCGCACGATCGTGATCACCCGGTCCGTCAACTGCAGTGGACTGGCTGCCGGATCGTCGTACCCGAGCAGCCTGTGGCCGCGCAGCACACTCACCACGAGGTCCTCGGTCTCCCGGACGCTCTTGCCCACCTCGGCCTTTATCACCGGCCGTTCGACGAGATCGAGGCCACTGCCCTGCTGAATGAGGTCCTCCATCACCGTGCCCGCACTGGGGCTGAGCACGGAGAGTCCCAGCAGACGGCCGGCCGCGCTCGCGCTGGTGATCACGGCGTCGGCGCCGGACTGGCGCAGCAGAGGCGCGTTCTCCTCCTCGCGCACGGCGGCGACGATCTTCGCGCCCCGGTTGAGCTGACGCGCGGTCAGCGCGACCAGTACAGCCGTGTCGTCGCGCTGGGTGGCGATGATGATCTGACGCGCTTTCTGGACCTCTGCCCGCAGCAGTACATCGCTGCGTGTCGCATCACCCAGCACTCCGACGAAGCCTTCGGCATTCGCCGCTTCGATCACCTTGCCGGCCGGATCGACGATGACGATCTGGTCCTTCTTGAGACCCGTGGCGCAGAGCGTCTGGATTGCCGAACGGCCCTTGGTGCCGAAGCCGACGACAACTGTGTGTTCACGCAAGTTGGTTCTCCAACGGTTCAGCCGGAAGTCCTCCCGGGTCCGTTCCGTCAGGACCTCGAGGGTGGTGCCGACCAGGATGATCAGGAAGAGCACGCGCAACGGCGTCACCAGCAGCACATTGACCAGCCGGGCCGTCTCGCTGTACGGAACGATGTCGCCGTATCCGGTCGTCGACAGCGTCACCGTCGCGTAGTAGACGGCGTCGAGGAGATCGACCTTCCCGTCGGCGTTGTCGTGGTACCCGTCCCGGTCGATCCAGACGATGAAGACCGTGGTGGCCAGCACCGTCAGAGCCATCGCCAGACGTTTGGCGACCTGGCGCAACGGCCTGTCGACGACCCGTCGGGGCAGGAGAACCCGAGTGGGGACGACGTGCTCGTCCGCGCGCCTGGCCATCGCGTCCTGGCCCGGAAGTTTCACGTGAAACACCCTTCCGTCCACGGCGTTGCCGAGGTCCACGGTAGATCGAGGATCTCCACCTCGGTGCCGGACCGTACCCCGCCGGGCGGTACAACGGCCAGTCCGTCAGCAGCGGCGATCCCACGCAACATCGCAGGTCCGTTGTAACGCAGGGGAACGACGTGATCCGTGCCGCCCGCACTGCCCGCACGATGGACCACCGGGACGAGCCTGGTGTCGTGCGGATGCCCGTGCACCTCGTCCCGCACTGTCGCCCGGTACGGATCCTGAGCGGCTCGTCCGGCGATCCCCCGGAGCAGCGGCTCGGCCAGGGTGAGCAGTCCGGAGACGGCAGCGAGCGGGTTGCCGGGCAGCCCGACCACATAGGGACCGCCGTCGGCCTGCCGGGCAAGGAGCATGGGGTGCCCCGGGCGCACGGCCACCCCGTCGACCAGAAGCTCGGCCCCCGTCTCGGCCAGGACCGGGTGGACATGGTCGACGGGCCCGGCGGCGGTGCCACCGGTGGTGAGAATCAGATCGGCGTCCGAGGTGGTGAGGGCATGCCGGAGCGCCTGCGCGTCATCGCCCAGGCGCTGGGGATCGGTCACCTCGGCGCCCAAGGCCCGGAGCCAGGGCGCGAGCATGGGGCCGAGTGCGTCCCGGATCAGCCCGTCGTGCGGAAGCCCTGCGTTCAGGAGCTCGTCGCCGAGAACGAACACGTCCACGCGGGGCCGGGGTACGGCAACGAGGGCGTCGTAACCCGCGGCGGCTGCCAGCCCCAGCACGGGAGGGGTGACCAGGGTGCCGACGGGCAGGAGCTGGTCGCCGGAGCGGCACTCCTGACCGCGGGGCCTGATGTCCTGTCCGGGGACGACCTCGCGCGTCGCGTGGAGCAGTCCCTTGGCCTCGTCGCTGCGGGCGTGTTCGCTGCGGATGACCGCGGTGGCGTCCACCGGAATGCGGGCCCCGGTGGCAATCCGTACCGCTTCACCGTCGGGAAGGGGTGCCTGGGTGCTGCGTCCGGCGAGCAGCCCTTCACCCGTGCGTACGGTCCACGGGCCCGGTCCGGCAACGGCCCAGCCATCCATTGCGGACGTGTCGAAGGACGGCAGATCGGTGAGTGCCACGACCGCTTCGGCCAGGACGTGACCGAGCGCCCGGTCCAGGGGGAGACGGTGGGCGGCAAGGGGTGCGGCGCGGCCCAGGCGCTCGGCCAGAGCGCGGGCTTCGGCCCAGGGGGTGCTGCGGGCGCGGGTCCGGCGGGCTTGGGTGGAGGGGGAGACGCGCGTGGCGGACGAGGTTCGGGGATGGCTCGGGAAGCCCGGGAGTGTGTCGCCGGGGGGCTGGTCTCCTGAGGGCTGGGAGGCGGAGGACTCCGCCTTGCCCGGGTCCGACGGCGAAGGCCGCTCCGACGGGGAGGGCGAGCCCACTGCGCGGCCCGGATCCGGTGTCGGGTGCGCGGCCTGTGGCTGCCGCCCCACGAGAGCCAGGGCCTGCTCGACGGCGCGCTCCTCTTCAGCGGCCCGCGCCTCCTCCGCCGACACCGCCTCCGCCGACACCTCCTCCACCGACACCTCCTCCACCGACGTCGACGAAGCCCGGCCCGCGTTCGGGGTCGGGGATCCGGACCGGTTGCCCGTACGTCCGGAGGGCAAGGGACCCCCGCCGTCGCCTCCGAGTGCGGTCATGGCGTGCCGGCCCCGTTACCGCTCCCCGCCTCTTCCTCCCATCGGAGGGCGAGCGCGGTGGCCTTCCTGGCGGCCTCCGCCACCGCTTCGGCCGCGGCTTCCGGGCTCGCGCCGCTGCTCGCCCTGGCGGCCGCGTACCCCACCAGGAAGGTCGTCAGAGGTGCGGCAGGTCTGGCGACGCCGTGGGCGGCATCACGGGCGAGGTCGAGCAGAACGCCGGTGTCGACGTCGAGTTCGATGCCCAGTTCGTCCTTGACTGCGTTGATCCATTCATCCAGCACGGTCCCATGCTCCCTGATACGCGCCCTGGCGGCAGCAATGTCTTCCCAGGTGTCGCAGTCGAACGAGGCCAGAGGACCGGCCTCGACCCGGACCAGGTCCAGCTCGCCCGTCAGCAGCCGCAGTGGCAGTCCGGCGAGGCTGCCGTGCTCGGTGGCGAGAAGTGCGAGCTCGCGGCGCAGCGGCTCGGCGCGGTAGACCGCGACCAGCGGCTGGTCCCGCCCGTCCGGGTCGGTGCACAGGGCGCCTTCGTGGGATCCCGTCGCGGCAGCGGCCAGCAACGAACCGACGGTTGTCTCCCCCAGGAACGGCAGATCCGCGGAGAGCACCAGAACGCTCTCCGCGGACGTGTGCCGCATCCCTGCACCGAGCGCGGCCAAGGGCCCGCCGCCCGTAGGTACTTCGCGCGTCCAGGTGACCGGGCGCGCGGTGGGCCTTCGCCCTCCCACCACTACGGTGGCCCGGGCGTCGGCGCAGACGCCGAGCACCCGGTCGAGCAGCGCCCGGCCGCCCACCCGGAGCCCGGGCTTGTCGGCTCCCCCGAGCCGTTTGGCGGCCCCTCCGGCAAGAACGATGGCGTCATACGCGGTCATGCTCCGAGTATGCGGGCCACCCGGCCCCACCGATCCCGTGGGGGGATCCCTGTCCGGTTACAGCGTGCGCAACAGAACCGCCGGCTGCTCCACGCAGTCGGCCACGTACCGCAGGAATCCGCCCGCCGTCCCGCCGTCGCAGACCCGGTGGTCGAACGTCAGCGAGAGCTGGACGACCTGGCGGACCGCCAGCTCGCCCTGGTGCACCCACGGCTTGGGCACGATCCGGCCGACCCCGAGCATGGCCGCCTCGGGGTGGTTGATGATCGGTGTCGACCCGTCCACGCCGAACACCCCGTAGTTGTTCAGGGTGAACGTCCCGCCGGTCAGGTCCGCCGGGGTCAGCTTCCCCGTCCGCGCCACCTCGGTCAGCCGGGCGATCTCCGCGCCGATCGACTCCACGTTCCGGGAGTGCGCGTCCCGGACGACCGGAACGACGAGCCCCCGCTCGGTCTGGGCCGCGAAACCCAGATGGACCTCGGACAGCCGGACGATCTCCCGGGCCTCGGTGTCCACAGTCGAGTTGAGCTCGGGGAACCGGGCCAGGGCCGCCGTGCAGATGCGCGCCAGCAGGGCGAGCACCGACACCTTGGGCGCCGCGGCGGAACCACCGGCCTTGTTCATCGCGGCCCTTGCCGCCATCAGCTCCGTGGCATCGGCGTCGACCCAGCACGTGGCATCGGGAATCTCGCGCCGACTGCGCGCCAGCTTGTCGGCAACGGCGCCACGCACCCCGCGCAGCGCAACCCGCTCACCCGCCGGACGGGACGCCGAACCGGCCGCCGGACGAGAGGCCGGAGCCACAGGGGCAACCTGCTCCTCCTCCGCAACCTTGATCGCGGATTCGACATCGGTACGCAGGATCAGCCCGTCCCGCCCGGAACCCGCCACCAGCCGGAGATCGAGGCCGTGCTGCCGGGCGAGCTTCCGAACGAGAGGAGAGATGACCGCAACGGGCCCCCGCACCTCCTCCGCGGCAGGAACCGGAGGCGGAATCGGAGCCTTGACCGGAGCCGGAGCCTTCGCCGCCGGAGCCGCAGCCGTGGCCGAGAACGACGCGGGCCGGACCCGGCGGCGGCGTGCAGCGGGTGCGCCCGTGCCGTAGCCCACGAGCACATTGCCGGACGCCGAATCGGTGCCGGACGCCGCATCGGTCTCCGTCGCACCACGGGATCCGGACGAGGAACCGGAAGCCGGGGCCTGTGCCGTCACCGGCTCCTGCGTACCGACAGCGACCGTCAGCAGCGGTGCACCGACCGGAAGTTCGGCACCCTCCTCGCCGAACCTCGCCGTCACCACACCCCCGTAGGGGCAGGGCACCTCCACCATCGCCTTGGCCGTCTCGACCTCGACGACCGGCTGGTCGATGGCGACAACATCGCCGACCTCCACCAGCCAGCGCACGATCTCCGCCTCGGTCAGCCCCTCGCCGAGGTCGGGAAGCTTGAACTCGAACACCTGCGGCATCAGTTGTCCGCCTCCCACTGAAGACGGGCCACCGCGTCGAGCACCCGGTCCACGCCCGGCAGATGGTGACGCTCCTGCATGGGGGGCGGATACGGGATGTCGAACCCGGCCACCCGCAGGACCGGCGCCTCCAGATGGTGGAAGCACCGCTCGGTGACCCGGGCCGCGATCTCTCCACCCGGACCGCCGAAACCGGAGGACTCGTGGACGACCACCGCACGGCCCGTACGCCGCACCGAAGCGGCGACGGTCTCGTCGTCGAACGGCACCAGCGAACGCAGGTCCACGACCTCGAGGTCCCAGCCCTCGGCCGTGGCGGCCTCCGCGGCTTCCATGCACACCGGCAGCGACGGCCCGTACGTGATCAAGGTCGCGCTGCGCCCGGAGCGGCGGACGACGGCCCGCCCGATCGGCTCGACCACGGCAGGCGCGTCCGGCGACCACGCGGCCTTCGACCAGTAGAGCCGCTTCGGCTCCAGGAAGACCACCGGATCGTCGGAGGCGATCGATTCCCTCAGCAGCCCGTACGCGTCCTCGACCGTGGCCGGCATGACGACGTGCAGACCGGGCGTCGCCATGTAGTACGCCTCCGAGGAGTCGCTGTGGTGCTCGACCCCGCCGATCCCGCCGCCGTACGGCACCCGGACCGTGATCGGCAGCGGCATGGCTCCCCGGGTCCGGTTCCTCATCTTCGCGACATGGCTGATCAGCTGCTCGAACGCCGGATAGGCGAACGCGTCGAACTGCATCTCCACGACAGGCCGCAGCCCGTACATCGCCATACCGACCGCCGCACCGAGGATTCCCGCCTCGGCCAGCGGCGTGTCCGTACAGCGGTCGTCGCCGAACTCCTTCGCCAGACCGTCCGTGACGCGGAAGACACCGCCGAGTGTGCCGACGTCCTCACCGAGCACGTGCACGGTCGGGTCCTCGGCCATCGAATCGCGCAGCGCACGGCCGAGCGCCTGCGCCATGGTGGCCGGCTTGGCCGTGCCCGCCCGCTCGCCGGCCATCGTCGCCACAGTCGTCATCGACCTTCCTCCGCGCCGCTCTCGCCGTGCTCGGCGTCCAGCTCGACCCTCAACCGGGCCGCCTGCTCACGCAACTGCTCGGTCTGTTGCTCGTAGACATGGGCGAACAGGTCCATCGGATCGAGGACCGGATCAGCGTTCATCTGCTCGCGCAATCCCGCCGCCATGCGTTCCGCCGCCTCCCGCACCGTCCCGATATCGTCCTCGTCCAGCAGCCCGCGCCCGGTCAGCTCCCGCTCCAGCAGCTGGATCGGATCGTGTGCACGCCACGCCTCCACCTCGCTGTCCACGCGGTACCGGGTGGCGTCGTCGGCGTTCGTATGGGCTTCCATGCGGTACGTGACGGCCTCGACCAGCGTCGGGCCTCCACCACGCCTGGCCCGCGCCACCGCCTCGCCGAGCACCTGGTGCACGGCTGCCGCGTCGTTTCCGTCGACCAGGCGGCCCGGCATGCCGTATCCCACGGCCTTGTGGGCCAGGGACGGCGCCGCCGTCTGCTTGGCCAGCGGCACGGAGATCGCAAAGCCGTTGTTCTGCACGAGGAAGACGACCGGTGCCCGCCAGACGGCCGCGAAATTGAGCGCCTCGTGGAAATCGCCCTCGCTCGTCCCGCCGTCACCGACCATGGCGAGTGCCACCACGTCGTCGCCCTTGAGCCGCGCCGCGTGGGCCAGACCCACGGCATGCGGCAACTGGGTGGCCAGCGGGGTGCACAGCGGGGCGATGCGGTGCTCACGCGGGTCGTAACCGGTGTGCCGGTCCCCCCGCAGCAGCGTCAGCGCCTCCACCGGGTCGAGACCGCGCGCCACGGCGGCGAGAGTGTCCCGGTAGCTGGGAAACAGCCAGTCACGCTCCTCCAGCACGAGCGCCGCCGCGATCTCGCACGCCTCCTGACCGGTGCTCGACGGATACACCGCGAGCCTGCCCTGCTTGGTCAGAGCCGTGGCCTGCGTGTTGTACCGGCGGCCTCGCACCAGCTCACCGTAGAGCCGGAGCAGCAGCTCGGGGTCCACGTCGGCCGCGGCGTCCGTACCGAGCACGCGGTACGGCTCGGGGTCCGGGAGCAGCGGCGCGGGGTCGGTGAGCGGCTTCCAGGCCGGGGGCGGCGTGGGCCTGTAGGCAGCTGCGCCGGGCAGCTCTTGGACCGTCATGACAAGCACCTCCTGGCATCGAGATACATCGAGGGGTGTTCGAAATCTTCAGGAATGTCAAGGAATAGGCGGGGCACCGGTGTGGTGTGCCTCACCTACCGATTGTTCGGTCGTGGGCGCATTTTGGCTACAGGCACCGTCAGCCTGTGGACAAACGGTTCTCCACAGCCTGGGATAGAGACAGGTCGTCCACAACAGGGAGGCACGGGCAGATGGCAGCTGAACAAATGGCCGACAGGGGCGAGGGCCCCGGCCAGGTTCCGCCCGCGCGGCCGCTGGACGCCATCGACCGCGACATCCTCCGCATCCTGCAGACGGACGGCCGCGCCTCCGTACGGGCTGTCGCCGAACGCGTCCACGTCTCGCGGGCCAACGCCTACGCACGGATCAACCGCCTCGTCGAGGACGGCGTCATCCGCGGCTTCAGCGCACGCGTGAATCACGAGCGGGCGGGGCAGGGCGCCTCCGCGTACATCACGCTCAAGATCGTCCAGAATTCCTGGCGCACCGTGCGCGAACAGCTTCAGGCCCTGCCGGGAGCCACCCACATCGCCCTGGTCAGCGGCGACTTCGATGTCCTGCTCCTGGTGCACACCCCGGACAACCGGGCCCTGCGCGAACTGGTCCTGACCAGGATCCAGGCCATACCCGAGGTGCTCTCGACCCGCACCCTGCTGGTGTTCGAGGAGACCGACCTGGGCCCCCGCCCGGACCGCACGGCGGAGCTCACCTAGGTTCCCCCGCCTGGATCAGGCAGGCTCAGCGGCTGGCCCGCATCCCCTCGAATGCCAGCTGGACAACGGTGTCGGCCAGCTGCTCCCGCTCGGCCGAGCCACCCGGCTGCGGGCGGTACCACTCGACCAGGGAGTTCACCATCCCGAAGAGCAGCCGTGTGGCCATGCGTATGTCCACGTCGGCACGCAGGTCGCCGTCCGCCACGGCGGCCTTGAGGAGCTCCGACACCCGCTGGTCGAACTCGCGCCGCCGCTCCAGGGCCAAGCGCTCCGTCGCGGTGTTCCCGCGCACGCGCAGCAGCAGCGTGACGTACGGCAATTCGTCCATCAGCACCTCGACGGTGCGGCGCGTCACGTACTCGACCCGCTCGATCGCCCGCCCGCGCGTCGCGCCCGGCTCCTCGAGAATCCCGAACAGCCCGTCGAGCGCCCGGCTCACCGCGCGCCGCAGGAGCTCTTCCTTGCCGGTCACATGGTGGTAGATCGACGATTTGGAGATGCCCGCCGCCTTGGAGAGATGCTCCATGGACGTGCCGTCGTAACCGCGCTCGTTGAAGACACGGACGGCAACGGTGAGGAGTGTCTCCGGGGTGTACGTGTCCCGCTTGGCCGTGGTCATGACCGCGATCCTCCCCCATGAGTTGTCCACAGGTTTCTTGGGGCCCCTTGTCCCGACCGATCGTTCGGTTACTCTAACTCCGTCCGCACATCCCTGCCCAGCTCGACGAGGAGTTGGTCCGTCATGGCCGCCGAGCTTTCCACCGAGAAGCTGTCCGAGACCCACCGCCCGACGCTCGACCAGGCACTCGAGGCGATCCGTACGCGCGCCTACTGGTCCCCGCACCCCGAGCACCCGAAGGCCTACGGGGAGGGCGGCCTCCCCGGCAGCCTGGGCGCGGCCGAGGGCAAGGCCGCGTTCGACGCGGTGCTGAACACCAAACTCGATCTCGGCCAGCCCGGGACCGACGGCTGGACCGGCGGGGAGGTCTCGCCCTACGGGCCGGAGCTCGGCGTCGAGTATCCCCACGCCGATCCGGACGTCCTGCTCCCGGCGATGGCAGCCGGATCGGGGGCCTGGCGTGCGGCCGGACCGGAGACCAGGGCCCTGGTCTGCCTGGAGATCCTCACCCGCATCAGCGCCCGCACCCACGAGCTCGCCCACGCCGTGATGCACACGAGCGGGCAGGCTTTCATGATGGCGTTCCAGGCAGGCGGCCCGCACGCTCAGGACCGCGGCCTGGAAGCGGTGGCCTACGCGTACGCGGAGCAGATCCGCACGCCCCGGACCGCCGACTGGTCCAAGCCCCAGGGCAAGCGCGACCCGCTCCAGCTGCACAAGTCGTACACCGCCGCCGGCCGCGGCATCTCGCTGCTGATCGGCTGCAACACGTTCCCCACGTGGAACGGCTATCCGGGCCTCTTCGCCTCGCTGGCGACCGGCAACCCGGTCCTGGTGAAGCCGCATCCCAGGGCGGTCCTGCCGCTCGCGCTGACGGTCCAGCTGGCACGCGAGGTGCTGTCCGAGACGGGCTTCGACCCGAATCTGATCGCGCTGGCGGCCGAGCGGCCCGGCGAGGGCATCGCCAAGACCCTCGCGGTACGCCCCGAGATCAAGATCATCGACTACACGGGTTCCTCCGCCTTCGGCGACTGGCTGGAGGCCAACGCCAGGCAGGCCCAGGTCTACACGGAGAAGGCCGGCGTCAACACGATCGTCGTCGACTCCACCGACAACTACCGGGGCATGCTCGCCAACCTGGCCTTCTCGCTCTCGCTCTACAGCGGCCAGATGTGCACCACCCCGCAGAATCTGCTCATCCCACGCGACGGCATCACGACCGACGCGGGTGCCAAGTCGTACGAGGACGTCGTCGCGGACATCGCCGAAGCCGTCAACGGGCTCCTCGGTGACGACGCCCGGGCCAACGGGCTGCTCGGCGCCCTGGTGAATCCCGACGTCAAGAGCCGCCTGGAGGCGGCAGCGTCACTGGGTGACGTCGCCCTGGCCTCGCGCACCGTGGCCAATCCCGACTTCCCCGACGCGGTGGTCCGCACACCGGTCATCGTCAAGCTCGACGGCACCAAGCCCGATGAGGGGGCGGCCTATCTCTCGGAGTGCTTCGGCCCCGTGTCGTTCGCGGTCGCGGTCGACTCGACCTCCGACGCCCTGGAGCTCCTGCGCCGCACCATTCGGGAGAAGGGCGCGATGACGGTCGGCGCGTACACCACGTCCCCGGACGTGGAGCGCGCGGTGGAGGACGTCTGCCTCGACGAATCCGCCCAGCTCTCGCTGAATCTGACGGGCGGGGTGTACGTCAACCAGACCGCGGCGTTCTCCGACTTCCACGGTTCGGGCGGCAACCCCGCGGCCAACGCGGCCCTGTGCGACGGAGCCTTCGTCTCCAACCGTTTCCGGGTGGTGGAGGTCCGCCGCCAGGCGTAGGGATCCACCGGCGGCCGGTGTCGGACGGCCGGTGACCCCCGGTGCCCGGTGGAGCGAGGCGAGCACGGCACGTGCCCCGCTCCACCGGCTACCGGACCCGCGGGTCCGGGATGTCCGCGTACCGCTGCACCCACGCGTGCATCGCGATGGCCGCTGCCGCACCGGCGTTGATCGACCGCGTCGAGCCGAACTGCGCGATCGAGCACACCATCGACGCGTGCTTGCGCGCGTCCTCCGTCAGCCCGGGCCCTTCCTGCCCGAACAACAGCACGCACCGTCGCGGCAGCTCCGTACGCTCCAGCGGCACGGCCCCGGGAAGATTGTCGATCCCGATGATCGGCAGCCCCTCGGCCGCCGCCCAGGCGGTCAGGTCCTCGGTGTCGGGGTGGTGCCGCACATGCTGGTAGCGGTCGGTGACCATCGCCCCCCGCCGGTTCCAGCGCCGCCGGCCCACGATGTGGATCTCCTTGGCGAGGAAGGCGTTGGCGGTGCGCACCACCGAGCCGATGTTGAAGTCGTGCCCCCAGTTCTCCACCGCGACATGAAAGTCGTGCCGGCGCAGATCGAGATCGGCGACGATCGCCTCCCGCGTCCAGTACCGGTAGGAGTCGCCCACGTTGCGCCTGTCCCCCTGGGCGAGCAGCTCGGGGTCGTACCGCTCCCCCTCGGGCCAGGGCAGCGGATGGGGGCCGACGCCGATCTCCGTGCCGTAGCCGTCGTCGTACTGGATCGGTTCGGCGGACGGATCGGGCTCCGTGGTCGCCAGGGGCTCTTGTGTACTACCGGTCTCGCTGCTCACCCGACGAGCGTATGGCCACCGCCACCGCCGTGCTGCGGGGCCTCCTGCTCCTGACCGCCCGGCTGCCGCTGCCCGGGCAGCACGGGCGTGCCCGCCGGGCGCGAGAACAGCCGCTGCCGGCCGCGCGTCACCGTGGCTCCCAGCCACACCAGGAAGACGGTCGGCAGGAAGACGGCGTCCGCCGCGATCATCGCCATCGAGAAGAACGGCAGGCCCAGCAGGACGGCGATGCCGGCGTGCTCACCGATCATGACGACCAGCAGGACGTTCTTGACCCGGCGGTTGAACAAGGTGAAGGGGAAGGCGACCTGCACGATGACCGTGGCGTACGTAAGCACCATGACGGCCAGGGCATTGGACGCGAGAAGACCCGACAGCTCCGGCCACGGCGTGAAGTAGTCGAGCTTGAGCGGGTAGTAGAGCGCGGTGCCGTCCTGCCAGCGCGAGCCCTGGATCTTGTACCAGCCGGCGGTCGCGTAGATCAGGCAGACCTCGGCCATGATCACGACAAGGGCGGCACTGTGGGCGAGGTTGGCCACGACGTCGAGCAGTGTGCGCAGCTCACGGTCGGGTGCGTAGCGGTTCACCAGCCACCAGCCGGCGTTCCCCAGCCACAGCACCCACAGGAGTGACTGCAGCCACCACGTGCCGCCGAGACCGTCCATGAACGAGGCCACGAGCAGGACGGGGCCGGCCGCGGCCCAGAGGACCGGACCCGCAACGTCCCGGGCCGGAGTGCGGCCCTCCGCGGCCCGGGCGGCATTCCGTCCCGCACGACGCGCATCCAGCGACCAGACGCGCGCACAGCGCGTCAGCACCAGGTAGACGGCCATCAGGTGGATGACGTTGTCGCCGCCGTCGCCCATGAAGATGCTGCGGTTCTGCAGCGAGAGGACCCCGACCATGAAGAGGACGGAGGTGACCCGGGTGCGCCACCCGATCATCAGGAGCGCGGCCGACACCAGCGTGAGCGCGTACACGGTCTCGAACCAGAGTGCGCTGTCGGACCACATGAGGACGGTGAAGGCTTCGTTGCTGTCGATGAGCTGCCGGGCCATGTCCCAGCGCCAGGGGCCGTCGGGGCCGTACAGCTCCTGGCGGTGCGGCAGTTCACGCAGCAGGAACAGCAGATACGTGGCGGAGACACCGATCCGGACGACGGCGCTCTGGTACGCACCGAGGGGCGAAGCGGTGATCCGCTGGATGCCACGGGCGAGATGGTCGGCATCCCCTGCGTTCTTCCGGATCCGAGAGGTGGGTGCGCTCACTTCTCCGCCTCCTCGCCCTGTGCTGCCCGGTCCGCTGCGTCCGACTCGGGGAGATCGTCCGAGGTGACTGTCCACCATGGGAGCACCCGGTAGTTCGGCTTGGTGCTGATCTTCTCGCTGCTCCACGGCGGCGCCCCGACGGAACGCACGGCGGACCGCACCTGGATGCGTTCTACCGTGCCTGTGTAGTCGTGGTCGATGAGGCGCAGCATCACGATCCGGCGGATGTAGCGCTCGGAGAGCTCGCCGCGCAGACCGTTGGGGCGGTTCTCGTTGTCGTGGGACCCCACGTAGAAGTCCCAGGCACGGCGGAGCTCGTTCTGGTGGACGTGGCTGGGGAGGGGGTTTCCGCGTATCGCCTCGCCGTCCTCGCCGGAAAGGCTCATCCAGCGCGTGGTGCTTCGGCCGTCGGCGCCGACGATCTCGGCCCGTACGTGCACGGCGACATTCTGCTGGAGCGGATTGGGAGCGAACAGCTTCCAGTTCTGCTCGAACTCCGGGTAGACCCAGTCGTCGACCGACTCGCCGTGCTGCTTCGTCAGCGTGTTGGACGGTGCGACGTGCAGGAACACCATGGCCAGGTGTCCGACGGCCAGCAGCCCGATGACGGACAGCGCCAGCGCTGCGGTGACCTGGTACGGAAGCGAGAGCGCGGCTATTCCACCGCTCGGCCGACGAGGCTGCCCGGGATCCGCGCCGGGTGCGGAGGCGGTGCCGGGTGCCGGCTCGGGATCCGCGCCGGGCACGGTGCCGGGTGCGGGGACTGCACCGGGTGCGCCATCCACTGCCGTGTTCGGCGGGCGGCCTGTCCCGGTGCCGGGTATCTCCGCCGGCCCGGCACCCGCGTCTTCGTCCCCGCTGTCGGGGTGCGGGGCGGCGGTGTACGGCTCCCCGTCCGGACCGGCTTCCGGATGACCCACCACCTCCGGCCAGGCGAGCTTCTTCTCGCTTCCGGCGTGCCCACCGTGGTCCGAATCCATCCCGCCCCGATCACCATCGATCACCACTCAGTTATCCACAGGGTTGACACCCTACGGGCCTCCGACTCACCATTGAAGTCGATGAACCGAACGATCGGTCGGTAGGGAGTGCGGGATGGCGGCAGTGACTGCGGACCAGACGACGCAGGGGACGGCAGGCACGGCGGACGCGGCGCGCGCCGCGGCATTCGACGCCGCGGTGGCAGCCGACGACCGGATCGAGCCGCGGGACTGGATGCCGGACGCCTACAGGGCCTCACTGGTCCGCCAGATGGCCCAGCACGCGCACTCCGAGATCATCGGCATGCAGCCCGAGGCCAACTGGATCACGCGCGCACCCTCGCTGCGCCGCAAGGCGATCCTGATGGCAAAGGTGCAGGACGAGGCCGGCCATGGGCTGTACCTGTACAGCGCCGCCGAGACACTCGGCACCAGCCGCGAGGAGTTGCTCGACAAGCTCCATGCGGGCCGCCAGCGCTATTCGTCGATCTTCAACTACCCGACGCTGACCTGGGCTGACGTCGGTGCGATCGGCTGGCTGGTCGACGGCGCCGCAATCACCAACCAGGTCCCGCTGTGCCGCTGCTCCTACGGCCCGTATGCGCGGGCGATGGTCCGGATCTGCAAGGAGGAGTCCTTCCACCAGCGCCAGGGGTACGAGCTGCTCCTCGCCCTCAGCCGGGGCACCGCCGCCCAGCACGAGATGGCCCAGGACGCGGTGAACCGCTGGTGGTGGCCCTCACTGATGATGTTCGGCCCGCCCGATGACGCGTCGGCGCACTCGGAACAGTCGATGGCCTGGAAGATCAAGCGGCACTCCAACGACGAGCTGCGCCGACGCTTCGTGGACATCTGCGTCCCGCAGGCACAGGCGTTGGGCCTCACCCTCCCGGACCCCGACATCCGGTGGAACGAGGAGCTCGGACAGCACGACTACGGAGCGATCGACTGGACGGAGTTCCAGGAGGTCCTCAAGGGCAACGGCCCCTGCAACGAAGAACGGCTCGCCCAGCGACGCACGGCCCATGAAGAGGGCGCCTGGGTCCGGGACGCGGCAGCGGCATACGCAGACAAGCACGCAGCAAAGCCCGGGGCATCCGGAGCAAGCGCAGAGCCCGGGGAGGCAACAGCATGAGCAGTTCGACCGACTGGCCGCTGTGGGAGGTGTTCGTGCGCTCACGCCGCGGGCTCTCCCACACCCACGCAGGCAGCCTGCACGCGCCGGACGCGGAGATGGCCCTGCGCAACGCCCGCGATCTGTACACACGCCGCTCGGAGGGCGTCTCCATCTGGGTTGTCCCCTCGACCGAGATCACCGCTTCCTCGCCGGACGAGAAGGACTCGTTCTTCGAACCCGCCGGGGACAAGCCCTACCGCCACCCCACGTTCTACGAGATCCCCGAAGGGGTGAAGCACCTGTGACCGCGGCCCTCGCCCTCGGCGACGACGCGCTGGTGCTCTCGCACCGGCTGGGGGAGTGGGCGGGGCATG
Source organism: Streptomyces sp. NPDC056452 (assembly GCF_042796085.1). NCBI lineage: Bacteria > Bacillati > Actinomycetota > Actinomycetes > Kitasatosporales > Streptomycetaceae > Streptomyces > Streptomyces sp. NPDC056452. The sequence goes on along the minus strand of NZ_JBHTRI010000002.1, from coordinate 142,898 downwards.
CCCCCGTTCTGGAGGAGGAAGTGGCCCTGGCCAACATCGCCCTGGACCTGCTGGGGCAGGCCAGACTGCTGCTCTCGTTCGTCGGCGACGAGGACGAGCTGGCCTATCTCCGCGAGGAGCGCTCCTTCCGCAACCTCCAGCTGGTCGAGCAGCCGAACGGCGACTTCGCCCACACCATCGCCCGCCAGCTCTACTTCTCCGTCTACCAGCACCTGCTCTACGAGCAGCTGGCCGCGGGCGGGGGCGAGTTCGCCGACCTCGCGGCGAAGGCCGTCAAGGAGGTCGCCTACCACCGCGACCACGCGGAGCAGTGGGTCCTGCGGCTCGGCGACGGCACGGCGGAGAGCCACGAGCGCATGCAGCGCGGCCTGGACACGCTGTGGCGGTTCACCGGCGAGCTGTTCCAGCCCGTCGAGGGAGTCGATGCCGACTGGGAGGCCCTGCAGAACAGCTGGCTGCCGGCCATCACCTCCGTGGTCGAGCGGGCCACGCTGACGCTCCCGTCCGGCCCGCAGTCCGGAGCGTGGACGGCGGGAGCGGGCCGGCAAGGTCTGCACACCGAACCGTTCGGGCGGATGCTCGCCGAAATGCAGCACCTGCACCGCAGCCACCCGGGGGCGTCATGGTGACCGAGACCCTCCTGGAAGCGGAGCTCCACCGGCTCGCGGGCTCCGTGCCCGACCCCGAGCTGCCGGTCATCACCCTGGACGAGCTCGGTGTGCTCCGCGGTGTGCAGATGCACGGCCCCGACAGCGTCACCGTGCAGCTCACTCCGACGTACACCGGCTGCCCGGCGATCGAAGCCATGTCCGCCGATATCGAGCGAGTGCTTCACGAGCACGGCGTGGCCGAGGTCTCCGTAGTGACCGTCCTCGCCCCGGCCTGGTCGACGGACGACATCAGCGACGAGGGCCGGCGCAAGCTCGCCGAGTTCGGCATCGCGCCACCCCGCCCCGGAGGCGGGCAGGGCGGACCGGTGCCGCTGACCCTTGCGGTGCGCTGCCCGCACTGCGGTTCCACCGATACGGAGCTGCTGAGCCGCTTCTCCTCCACCGCGTGCAAGGCACTGCGCCGCTGCGTCGACTGCCGCGAACCGTTCGACCACTTCAAGGAGTTGTAGATGTTCCATCCGCTCCGGGTCAGCGCCATCGAACGGATCACGGACGATGCGGTGGCTGTCACCTTCGCCGTGCCGCCCGAGCTGCGCGAGACCTTCCGTCACAGCCCCGGTCAGCACCTCAACGTGCGCTACAGCGCCGGCGGCGAGGAGATCCGCAGGTCGTACTCAATCTGCGCACCGGCCGTTCAGGAGCCGGGCGACCCGGTGCTCCGGGTGGGCATCCGCATGGTCGACGGCGGTGCCTTCTCCACGTACGCGCTCAAGGAACTGGCCGTCGGGGACCAGGTGGAGGCGATGGCCCCGATGGGCCGCTTCGTGCTCGACCCGCGCCCCGGCCACTTCGCGGCGATCGTGGGCGGCAGCGGCATCACACCGGTGCTGTCGATCGCGGCGACGCTGCTGGCGAGGGAACCCGCTGCCCGCTTCTGTCTGATCCGCAGTGACCGTACGGCTGCGTCGACAATGTTCCTGGACGAGGTGGCCGACCTCAAGGACCGTTATCCGGACCGGTTCCACCTGGTGACGGCGCTGTCGCGGGAGGAACAGGCGGCCGGGCTCCCCTCCGGGCGGCTGGACCACGAGCGGCTCACCGGGCTGCTGCCCGCGGTCCTCTCGGTGCCCGACGTGGACGGCTGGTTCCTGTGCGGTCCGTTCGGCCTGGTCCGTGGCGCGGAAGGTGCGCTGCGGGAGCTCGGCGTCGACCGGGCCCGTATCCACCAGGAGATCTTCCACGTCGCCGACGAGGGAACGGCGTCACCGTCCGTTGCCCGGGCCACCGCACCGGCGGACAGCACCCTCACGGCGACCCTCGACGGCCGCTCGGGCAGCTGGCCCGTGCAGGACGGCGAATCCCTCCTGGAGACGGTCCTTCGGAGCCGCTCGGACGCTCCCTATGCCTGCAAGGGCGGAGTGTGCGGAACCTGCCGGGCCTTCCTGGTCTCGGGCGAAGTGCGCATGGACCGCAATTTCGCGCTGGAACCGGAGGAGACCGGGGCGGGGTTCGTGCTGGCCTGCCAGTCGCACCCGCTCACCCCGAAGGTCGAGCTCGACTTCGACCGCTGAGGCGCTGCCGTGCTGAGGCCCTGCCCTGCTGAGGCCCTGCCGCGCTGAGCCGCTTGCCGACCGAACTACTTGTCGGCCGAGCTGCCTGCCCGCTGTACCGCAGCAACCCGAACCGCTGAACCCGGAGCCGTCGGGGCCAGAACGTGAATGAGGACCGAGCAGCCACCGGCCGCTCGGTCCTCATTCACAAACAGCCGGAGAACGTTCGGGGAACGTCGCAGAAGGGGCCCTCAGAGAACGAAGGCCGACGTGCCGTTGTCGGCGATCATCGGGCGCCCCGCGCCGTCCCAGGCGAGCATTCCGCCGTCGATGTTCACCGCGTCGATCCCCTGCTGCACCAGGTACTGGGTGACCTGTGCGGACCGGCCGCCGACCCGGCACATCACATGCACACGCCGCCCGTCGTCGGCCGCCTCGGTCAGCTCACCGAACCGGGCCACGAAGTCACTCATGGGAATGTGCAGCGCACCCTCGACATGCCCGGCCGACCACTCGTCGTCCTCCCGGACGTCCAGCACGAAGCCGTCCGACGGCACTGCAGCGACGTCCACAGAGGGCAGTGGGGCGAAATTCATGGGTCATGCCTTCTCTCGTACATACGCGCCTGAGTCACCGGAAACGCTACTGCACCAGGCCCGCCAGCTCGGCCTCACGCTGGGACACCTCGCCCAGCAGCTTCTCGCCGATGTCGTCGAGAAGCCGGTCGGGATCGTCCGGAGCCATCCGCAGCATCGAACCGATCGCACTGTCCTCCAGCTCCCTGGCAAGAACGGTGAGCAGTTCCTTACGCCTGCTGAGCCACTCCAGCCGGGCGTAGAGCTCCTCGCTCTCGCTGAGCCGGAGCTCCGGTGCCACGGGGCCCGCCGCCCACTCCCCGGCCAGCTCCTTCAGCAGCTCCACATCTCCACGGCCGTAGGCGGCGTTGACGCGGGCGATGAACTCATCGCGGCGTGCCCGTTCCTTCTCGTCCGGTGCCAGGTCCGGGTGCGCCTTGCGGGCCAGCTCGCGGTAGAGCTTGCGGGCCTCCTCGCTGGGCCTGACCCGCTTCGGAGGCCGGACCGGCTGCTCGGTGAGCATGGCCGCGGCCTCGGGTGAAAGGCCGTCGGAGTCCATCCAGTCGTGGAACAGCTCGTCGACCCCCGGCATCGGCATGACGATCGCCCGGGCCTCCTGAGCCTTGCGCAGATCCTCCGGATCACCGGACTTCGCGGCCCGCGCCTCCGCGATCTGCGCATCCAGCTCGTCCAGGCGCGCGTACATCGGGCCGAGCTTCTGGTGATGCAGCCGGGAGAAGTTCTCGACCTCCACCCGGAAGGTCTCCACCGCGATCTCGAACTCGATCAGCGCCTGCTCGGCCACCCGGACGGCCTTGGCAAGCCGCTCCTCGGGCCGGGGCGCACCGGCTGCATCCGCCGTGTCACCGGCCGCACCGGAGCCATCCACGCCGGAATCGGTCGCACCGGAGCCAGCCGCACCGGCATCGTGCTGATCGGCCTGCGGTGCGTCGTACGCATCACCCTGCAGGCCACCCTGCGACGTGTCGGGCGCGGCATACGGCTCGTCCTGCCGGGCGTGGTTCTGCCGGTCTTCGTCGTTCCGGGTGGTCGGCACCCCGGCGGCTTCGTCGGTCACCCGTCCAGCGTATGGCCACGGCCCGCACACCGAGGACCCGCGGTCGCCTGCAAGCCCGTCATACGCCGAGCTCGGCGGCTATCCGCCCGGCCCCGACGGCCCGAACGAGCTCGGCGTGGTCCGCCTCGGTCCTGTCCGCATACGTCACCGCGAAATCGGCTACCGCCTCGTCCAGCTCGGCGTTCTTCCCGCAGTAGCCCGCAAGCAGACGCGGATCGGCACTGTGCGCATGGGCCCTGGCCAGCAGTGCGCCCGTCATCCGTCCGTAGTCGTCGACCTGGTCCGCGGCGAGAGCGGCCGGGTCCACGCTGCCCTTGCGATTCCTGAACTGCCGTACCTGGAAGGGCCTGCCGTCGACCTCTGCCCAACCGAGCAATATGTCACTGACGACCTGCATCCGCTTCTGCCCGAGCACCACCCGGCGCCCCTCGTGCACCACGTCCGGCACATCGAAGCCGGCCTGCGGGAGATAGGGCGCCAACGCGGAGGGCCGGGCCTCCTTTACCTGCAGGACCAGCGGCTCACCCCGGTGATCGAGTAGCAGCACCACGTACGACCGGGTGCCCACGCTGCCCGTGCCCACCACCCGGAACGCCACATCGTGGATCGCATACCGGGCCAGCAGCGGAACCCGGTCCTCCGAAATCGTGCCGAGGTAACCGTGCAGACCCGCCGCGACCGCCGCCGCCTCCGCGTCCGGCACCCGGCGCAGCACAGGTGGTGCGTCGACGAAGCGCCGTCCGCCGTCCTCGGAGTCCTCCGTGGACCTGGCGGCGAAGCGTGCACTCGTGTTGTTACGGGCCTTCGCCGACACCCGCTCCAGTGTCCCGAGGAGGTCCCGGGCATCGGTGTGCGAGACGAGCTCCTCGTCCGCGATGGCGTTCCAGGCGTCGAGTGCGGGCAGCGCGGCCAGCAGGCGCATGGTGCGACGGTAGGCACCCACCGTGTCGTACGCGCCCTGGCGGCAGGTGTCCTCGTCCGCACCGGCTTCGCGGCCCGCGAGCACCAGCGAGGTGGCGAGCCGCTTGAGGTCCCACTCCCACGGGCCGAAGACGGTCTCGTCGAAGTCGTTCAGATCGATGACGAGGCTGCCGCGGGCATCGCCGTACAGCCCGAAGTTGGCCGCATGCGCGTCGCCGCAGAGCTGTGCGCCCACACCCGTGACCGGCGTACCCATGAGGTCGTGGGCCATCAGCCCGGCCGAGCCGCGCATGAAGGCGAACGGTGTAGCGGCCATCCGCCCCACCCGGATCGGCGTGAGGCCGGGCACCCTGCCGCGGTTCGACTCCTCGACCGCCTGCACCGCGTCGGGCCGGCCGGCAGGAAGGACCAGGGAGCTGTGCGAGGCCCGAGGAACCGTCGCCCGCAGCGCCTTGCCCGCAGCCTTCGGAGATTCCCCGTCCGCCGTTGCCGACGACGCCCCTGTGCCCACACGCTGCGCAAACCCGGGCACGACCGGAATGCGCGCATCTGCCGCTGTCGCCCGCTGTACCGGCACCGTCGCATCGACTTCGCTCATGGAGCGCCGCCTCCCCCGCCTTGTCGACCCGTTCGTCCAACATCAACTGCGGACGACGGTACAGCTGTCCCGCGACGGCCGTCTGCCCCTGTGGACAACTCCGGGAACCGGCCTGTGGACAAGCCCAGGGCGGCCGCGAGCAGCTCAGACTCCGACCGCTTCCTCCATCTCCTCCTCGGCCCCCACCTTCGACGCGGCCAGGGCTTCGGCGCGGGACAGTTCGGAAGCCGCGCGACGGCCCTTCGCCTCGGCCGCGCCGGCCACACCCACGACGGCCAGTCCCGCCACGAACCACAGCGCGAGCACCAGCACATGGCCGCCCAGTGCGTGGCCGCCGAAGTACACATGGCTGCGTACACCTTCGACGAAGCCCGCACCGTTCCAGAAGGCATGGAGCGAGCCGAAGAATCCCGGCTGGAGCTCGGGCCGGAAGATGCCGCCCGAACTGGTGAAGTTGAGCATGACGAAGAGCACCATCACGCCGAGCGTGGTCCACCGCTTGAGAAAGGTGTGCAGCCCGACACCGATCAGCAGTATTCCCGCCGAGTAGAGCCACGCCATGGCCCAGAGCCCGCCGAGCCCGTGGTCCACGAGGCCGAACAGCGGCCCTGCGAACACCGCACCGATCACGCTCACCACGAGCGAGGCGCCGACGGCGAGCGCCGCCCTGATCCGCAGCGCCAGCACCGCCCCTGCGCCGCCGATCACCGCGACCGACGCGTACGACCCGATGCTGACGGCCACCAGCAGGAAGAAGATCCCCTGCCCGGTCGGATCGCCGTCCGCGGTCGGCTCGGCATTCGTCACCTTGAGGGGCGCCCCCTGCTCGGCGGCGACCTCGGTGAAGACCTTCTGCACCACCGTCGCGCTGGTGTCCGACGAGGCGGTGGCCACGATCAGTTCGGGGCTGCTCCCCGGCAGGTAGGCACCGTAGCTCTGCTGTGTCCGCAGGTGGTTCACCGCAGTGTCGCGGTCGGCTACCGTACGCACACTCAATGCACCGTCACCCCTGTCCTGCAAGGTCTGTGCGAGCACGTCGGCACTCGCCCCCGAGCCGACGACGTCCACCCTCAGGTCGTGCGGTTCCGGAGCGTGAAAGGCACCCAGGTAAGCGAGCCCCATGCCGACGCACATCAGCAGCGGCGTAACGAGATGGCTGAGTACATGACGCAGCGCACCGGCAGTGGAGCCGGACGGCGCACTCGGACCTGCGGACATTCGGGCAGCCTCCAATCGTTGGCTTTTACAACCTCTAATTCGTTGTAGCATACATCTAGATTTCGAGAAAGGTGACTCCGTGGCAGGCGCCCCCCGGGAACGCGAAGAGTCGCTGGATGTCATCCAGCGCGAACTGACCGCCTTCGCACGCCGTGCACGCTCAGCCGCGGCACGCCTCCACCCTGAGCTGCCCCTGGTCTCGTACACGCTGCTCGCCCACATCGACCACCGGCACGGCTGCCGTGCAACCGACCTGGCGGCGCACTACATGCTGGACAAGTCGACGGTCAGCCGACAGGTCGCCGCCCTGGAGAAGCTCGGCCTGGTCGAGCGTCATCCGGACCCGGACGATCACCGCATCCAGGTGCTGCACCCCACCGCGACGGGCACTCAGGCACTCGCCTCGACCCAGGCGAGCCGCCGCGCGGCCTACCGGGAGCGCCTCTCCGAGTGGACAGCGAATGATCTGGCGCAGTTTGCGGAGTACCTGCTGCGCTACAACATGACCGGTGACGGCGACACCACGCGGTAGACGTCCACCCGCACCACCGGCCCACCCGGCAGACGATCACCCGCACCACGGGTCCGGACCGCCAGGTGATCACTCGCACCACCGGCCCCCGGCAGACAGGTCAGCAGCCGCCCGAATCGATCAGATACGTGTCGGCCCACTGCCCAAGCTCCTTGAGCGCCGGCTCCATCGCGGCACCGGCCTCCGTCAAGCGGTACGAGACGCGCAGCGGAGGCCCCTCGTCGACCTCGCGCACGACCAGACCTGCGGCCCCCAGCTCGGAGAGCCGGTCCGAGAGCATGCGCTCACTGATGCCCGGAATCGCCCGCCGCAGATCCGCGAAGTGCACCGGATGCTGCATCAGCACCGAGACGATCGGGCCCGTCCACCGCTTCCCGAACAGCTCGAAGACGCGGCTGATGCCCACATCCACCCGCCGACAGGCCTGTGCGTCGTGATCTGCCATGGCTCCAGAGTACTGCGTCACCGTGAGGGACTTATGAAAAGTAAGCGACTATGTTATCAATAGGTACGTACGAAACACGGGCTCGCTCGGAACCCTCACGGCGCGCCCGTGACCCCGGAACCGAGCCCCGTCCACCCGACTCCCTGTGGAGATCCCCATGGCCACGCTTCTGCACCTCGACTCCGCTGTATTCCCCCAGGACTCCGCGTCTCGCGCGATCACCGCCGCATTCGTCGAGACCTGGCGCGAGCAGCATCCCGGCGGTCAGGTCGTGTACCGCGATCTCGCCGCCGACCCCCTGCCCCACCTGGATGCCACGGCCGTTTCCGCCGGTGCCGACGACGCGCTGCGCAGCAAGCTGGCCGCCGAGCTGGCGGGCGCGGACGCCGTACTGATCGGCGCTCCGATGTACAACTTCTCGATCCCGTCCACCCTGAAGGCGTGGCTGGATCAGGTGATCATCGTCGGACACAACGTCGGCGCCGACAGCCCGGTCACCGGCACCCCTGTCACCGTCGTCGCCAGTCGGGGCGGCTCGTACGCCCCCGGCACTCCTCGCGAGGAGTTCGAGTTCGTCCAGAATTACCTGGAGAAGGTACTGACCGGCATGTTCGGCGTCGAAGTCGATTTCATCGTCCCGGAGTTGACGCTGGCACACTCGAAGCCCGAGATGGCCGAACTCATTCCGCTCGCCGATGCCTCCCGCGCCCAGGCATTCACCGACGCCACAGAGAAGGCCAAGGCCCTCGCGGCACGTCTCGCCGCCTGAGCGACCGGAACCATCCGGGGCAACCGGACAGCACAGCCGGGGCCACGGAGCAGACCAGTGCTTCGTGGCCCTGATTTCTCCCCCACGCGACTCCTGGACGGGCGCCCGCCCACGTCCCGTACGGCTCCCCTACGGTGCGGATCCGACGTTTCACGTGAAACAACGGCCGCGTCCAGCCGCCATCCCCGTTACGGTCATCCGCTGGTCCCTATTCATCACCGAACGGGAAGCGGAGACAGCCATCCCTACGATCCGAATCGTTCTGGCCGACGACGAGGCGATGATCCGCGCCGGAATCCGCGCCATCCTCTCCGGAGATCCCGAGATCGACGTCGTGGCCGAGGCCGCCGACGGCCGTGAAGCTGTCGCGCTGGCCCTTGAACACCGCCCCGATGTCGTCCTCATGGACATCCGCATGCCGGTCATGGACGGACTCGCGGCCACTGAGGAAATCAAGCGGGCCTCCACCGGAATTTCCGTCCTCGTCCTGACCACATTCTCCGAAGACGAATACGTCAGCAGGGCGCTCAGCGGTGGGGCCAGCGGCTTCATGCTCAAGTCGGGGGACCCACGCGAGTTGCTTGCCGGCGTGCACACCGCGGCAGCCGGCGCCTCCCATCTCTCCGCGAAAGTGGCACAGCACGTCATCGCCGAACTGAACCGGGGCGCCGGCGCGCAGGCCAACGCGCGCAGCACCGCACTGCGCGCGAGGGTGGACGCGCTGACCGAGCGGGAACGGCAGGTGCTTGTCCTGCTCGGCAGCGGGCTGTCCAATGCGGAGATCGGGCAGCGGCTCCACGTCGTGGAGGGCACGGTCAAGAGCTACGTGGGGTCGGTCTTCTCCGCGCTGGGTGTACGCAATCGGGTCCAGGCCGCGATCGTCGCCTACGAGACCGGGCTGATCGACGCCGGCGCCTGAATCGGGCCCCGGCCCCCATCGCCGCCAGAAGGCCCCTCAGCGCCCCAGAACGGGCACCAGCCCCCTCTGCCCCCTCAGCCGGCCCACCGCCCAGCTGCCGGGCGCCGCCAGAACTCCCAGCAGCAGCGGGGCACCCAGCGCTCCGAGCAGCAGACCGGCCGCCACATCGTGCAGATAGTGAACGCCCACGTAGACGCGGGACAGGGCGATCAGCACCGCAAGGGGCAGGACCAGCAGACCGACCAGGCGCCAGGTGAGCACGAGAGTCATGGCCGACGCGGCAGCGATGACGGCGTGGTTGCTGGGAAAGGACCAGTCGCCCGGCGCCGGGCACGAGGCGATCGGTCTGACGCCGGGGATGTCCCGGCAGGGGCGCTCCTCATGAAGCCAGACCTTGACGATCTCGCTGACGACATAGACCACGGCGACAACGAGCGGGGCGAGCAGAGCGTGGGCCATCGCTCTGCTGTCGCGCGTACGGGCCCTCCACCACTGGACCACGAAGAGAACGACGAACACGAGAATTCCGCCCTCGGTGACCAATTCACCCAGCCTCTGCACCCACCCAGACGTGCCGGCTGCCCATTCCGTGATGTCGCGGTACACGCCGACCCCGTACTCCGGACCCGCCTTGGCCGAGCGGACCACGTCTTCCGGCTGAACCACCTTGTTGTACATACTCGGTGCCACTCTCCGTATGCCGATTCCCGCGCCTCCATGTCATCTGGAACGTAGGTTCCGGCCGGGTACGGCCACATCCCGCGAAAGCAAGCCGTCACCCCCACTTTCGTCCTGCCGTGGAACGACCTTCGGCATCCGCCGACATCAGCCGTGATCTGCCTGGAGGCGCGATTCGGCCGTCAACTCGGTCTTGTCGACCAGCCGGTCGTGGGCAAAGCACAGGCGGTACACGTCGACGGCGACGAACAGCTCGCCACTGGCCCGGTAATAGCTGCAGGTGGCTCCCGACGGCTCGGGCCGGTGCTCGGAAGGGGCGTCGCTCATTTCCCTGGACGGAAGCAGCCGGCCGACCGCGCCCGCAGGTGCACCGATCTCCAATTGCGCATACGCGGACGGCTGAAGCACCGAAGAAGCGGCCCCGTACGCGTAATAGCCCAGCATCGCGGCGGCGAGGCAGGCGAACAGACCGAGCGGAAGGCCGACCGCAACGACGAAACGCCGCCGCAGCCCCGCCGTGGCACGCATGAGTCCGCCGAAAGCCGCTCCCTGCCCCGAACCGACCGGCGGTACGCCGGCAGGTCCCGCTCCGGCAGGCAGCGCCCCGGCCGGAATTGCCTCCGGGACGCCGACCGCCGCCCCATCCGCCCCTGCGCCGACACCTGCCCGGCCCGGCACGCGCGGGAGCCGCGCCGTCACCTCGAACCCACCGTCAGGCAGCACGCCCGCCCGGAATTCACCGCCCGCCAGCCGGGTCCGCTCCTGCAGCCCTATCAACCCGCGACCTCCCTGCGCGCGGCTCTCCAGCGGGTCCCGGACCGGTGGACCGTTCCGTACGGCCACAGTGACGTCGAGCGGGGTGTGATCCAGTCGCACGGTCACCGCCGACCCGGGAGCGTGCTTCATCACATTGGTCAACGACTCCTGCACCACCCGGTACACAGCCTTGTCCGTCATGCCCGGCAGTTCACCGGCCTGTCCGGTGCACCGGAGCTCCACCCCCGCGCCTGAGGCACGTGCCCGGTCCACCAGCACCCCCACACCGGCATGCGAAGGCTCCAACGGCGCCGGAGCACCGTCCTCGCGCAGGACTCCGATGATGTCCCGCAGCCGCTCCATCGCCTCGGCCGCACCCGCGCGAAGCCCCGCGGCCGTCTCCCGATGGTGGTCCCCCAGGTCCGGAGCCATCTGCAGAGCCCCGGCCCGCAGAGCGATCAGATTCAGTTCATGCCCCAGGGAGTCGTGCATGTCCTCCGCGATACGTGCCCGCTCCCGCATCCGTGCCTGCTCGACCCTGCTGCGCTGCTGGAGCTCCAACTGCCTGGCATGCTCCCAGCCGGCCACCTGAAGCTCGTCCCTCTGGCGCGTGTACCGGCCCAGCAGCCAGGGGAGCAGCCCGGCGAAGATCAGCCCCGACGCCAGCACCGCCCACATGGGCACCGTCAGCCCCGACCGGACACCGCCGACCACCGCCGCGACACCCACCGGACCCAGCACCCTCAGCGCAGCCCGCCGATCCACCGGCAGCCGTCCCACGGCGTAACTCATGACACACACGGCCGGAAGACTGGCCATGACGGCGACGGAGTCGACATCGTCGAGCAGCAGCGCGAGAGTCCACCACAGCCCCGCACACAGGGCCAGGGACACCAGCGGCCGCGTACGCCGCACCGCGACGGCAATGCCGACGGCCACGGCGCCGAAGAGGGTCTCCCACCGCCGGCTCCCGTCGAGTCCGGATCCGGGGACGAGGGCGACAGCCGGGACGTTGAGTGCCGCCCACAGCAGGACCGAGCCGACGAGGGTGGATTTCACGCGGATCACGCTAGCCGGGCAGAAGGATCCGCAACCGGCCGATGGATCCACGGCCGGCAGGTCGATCCGCAACCGGCCGGGGATCCGCACCACGCCGGACTCCGAGCAGGCCCGTGGCTCCGCACAACGAAGAACCCCCGCTCCGGATCTCTCCTGAGCGGGGGTTCTGTCGAACCAACCCGGCAGCTGCAAGCAACTGCCCGTTGTGCGCGAGGGGGGATTTGAACCCCCACGTCCCTAAGGACACTGGCACCTGAAGCCAGCGCGTCTGCCGTTCCGCCACTCGCGCATGAGTGGTGTTTTCAGACTCTCCCACCGAGTGGTGCGAGCGCCTGGCGACATCCGGAAGATTAGCACGGTGGACAGGGTGGATTCACATCCGTTGTTTCGCCGAACGCACGGAGGGAACCGGGAACGCGGGGCCGACGCCCCCACTCCTCCTGAGTGCACCCGGAGTGCGGGACACTGTCAGGAGGCCACCTCTACGATCCGTGTGAGAGGTGACACTCATCCACTGTGCAGACAAGGGGAACCAGCCGATTTCCCGACGCGTGGATACGATCAGTAAGCAGTACAGGGACGACGACACCGGAGGAGGTGCCCCATGGGAGTCATGAAGCGTTTCGAGCAGCGTCTCGAAGGTCTGGTCAATGGCACCTTCGCCAAGGTCTTCAAGTCCGAGGTGCAGCCGGTCGAGATCGCGGGAGCCCTCCAGCGCGAGTGCGACAACAACGCACAGATCTGGAACCGCGAGCGGACGGTCGTGCCCAACGACTTCATCGTCGAGCTCAGCACCCCCGACTACGAGCGGCTCAGCCCGTACTCGGGTCAGCTCGGCGACGAGCTGTCCGGCCTGGTCAGGGACTACGCCAAGCAGCAGCGGTACACCTTCATGGGACCCATCAAGGTCCATCTGGAGAAGGCGGACGACCTCGACACGGGGCTCTACCGGGTACGCAGCCGGACCCTGGCGTCGAGTTCGTCACAGCAGGGCCAGCAGGGCGGTCCCGCACCCCACGCCCAGCCGAACCGTCCCGCGGCCCCACAGGCGCCGGGCGGCTACGGCTACCCCCCGACCTCCCCCCCGCCCATGCCCGCGGCCCCGCCGCCGGGCTCCGGGCGCCCGGGAGGCCCTTCCAGCGACTGGCGCCCGCCGGCCGCGTCCGGGCCCGCGCCCGACGCGCAGGTGCGGCGCTGGATCGAGATCAACGGCAACCGCCATCAGATCTCCCGCCCGACGTTGGTGATGGGACGAAGCACCGACGCCGACGTGCGGATCGACGACCCCGGCGTATCGCGCCGGCACTGTGAGATCCGGACCGGAACGCCCTCGACGATCCAGGATCTCGGGTCTACCAACGGCATCGTGGTAGACGGGCAGCACACCACCCGCGCTACGCTCCGCGACGGCTCGCGGATCGTCGTGGGCAGCACCACCATCGTTTACCGGCAAGCCGAAGGGTGAAGCGGGGGCAATGTCAGAGCTGACCCTGACGGTCATGCGGCTAGGTTTCCTAGCTGTTCTGTGGCTATTCGTAATCGTGGCCGTCCAGGTCATTCGCAGCGACCTGTTCGGAACGCGCGTCACGCAGCGCGGCTCACGCCGCACTGCAGCCGACGCGCGCCCGCAACAGGCTCGCCAACAGCAGGCAGCGCCGCCTCAGCAGCGCCAGCAGCCCGGTCGCCAGCGGCGCGGGGCACCCACCAAGCTGGTCGTCTCCGAAGGCACGCTCACCGGCACCACCGTCGCGCTCCAGGGCCAGACCATCACCCTGGGCCGGGCGCACGACTCAACGATCGTGCTGGACGACGACTACGCGTCCAGCAGGCATGCCAGGATCTACCCGGACCGTGACGGCCAGTGGATCGTCGAGGATCTAGGGTCCACCAACGGCACCTATCTCGACCGGACCCGGCTCACCACCCCGACACCTGTTCCGCTGGGCGCGCCGATCCGCATCGGCAAGACCGTCATCGAGCTGCGGAAGTAGTACGACAATGAGCGAGCGGAGCGAGCGAGCCGCGGCGGTCCTGACAAAGGACCCGGCCCGGCTCCCGACCGGAGGGTGGGCAGTGTGGCTCGAGACCGGCTGTACCCCGAACCGACGGGCGAGGTGCGCATGAGCTTGTCGCTGCGCTTCGCCGCCGGATCGCACAAGGGCATGATCCGGGAAGGGAACGAGGACTCCGGCTACGCCGGTCCCCGCCTTCTCGCCATCGCCGACGGCATGGGTGGCCAGGCGGCCGGTGAGGTCGCCAGCTCAGAGGTGATCTCCACGCTCGTCCAGCTCGACGACGACGTACCGGGCTCCGACATCCTCACCTCGCTCGGTACGGCGGTCCAGCGGGCCAACGACCAGCTGCGGGTCATGGTCGAGGAGGACCCCCAGCTGGAGGGCATGGGCACGACGCTCACCGCCCTGCTCTGGACCGGCCAGCGCCTGGGCCTCGTCCACGTCGGCGACTCCCGCGCCTACCTGCTGCGCGACGGCGTCCTGACGCAGATCACCCAGGACCACACCTGGGTGCAGCGTCTCGTCGACGAGGGCAGGATCACCGAGGAGGAGGCCACCACCCACCCGCAGCGCTCCTTGCTGATGCGGGCCCTGGGCAGCGGCGACCATGTCGAACCCGACCTCTCCATCCGTGAGGTCCGCGCCGGTGACCGCTACCTGATCTGCTCGGACGGGCTCTCCGGTGTCGTTTCTCACCAGACGATGGAAGAGACCCTGGCCAGCTACCAGGGCCCTCAGGAGACCATTCAGGAGCTCATCCAGCTCGCCCTGCGCGGCGGTGGCCCCGACAACATCACCTGCATCGTCGCCGACGTCCTGGACGTCGACAGCAACGACACCCTGGCCGGGCAGCTCAACGACACCCCGGTCATCGTCGGGGCGGTCGCCGAGAACCAGGCCGCCCAGCAGGGCGACAGCCGGGCCATGGAAACGCCCGCAGGACGCGCGGCCGGCCTCGGCCGTCCCGTCCCGCCGCCCTCCGGAGGCTTCGGCCCGCCCGGCAGCGGTGACGACATGGGCTACGGCTCCGGTCCGGACGGCGCCTTCAACTCCTACAGCGACGACGACTTCGTCAAGCCCCGCGGCGGCCGCAGGTGGCTGAAGCGGTCCTTCTACATCGTCCTCGCGCTGGCCGTCATCGGCGGCGGCGTGTACGGCGGTTACCGGTGGACCCAGACCCAGTTCTACGTGGGCGCCAAGGACGAGAACGTCGCACTGTTCCGCGGCATCAGCCAGGACCTCGCATGGGTCTCGCTCTCGAAGGTCGAGGAGAGCACCAAGATCGAACTCAAGTACCTCCCGCCCTACCAGCGCAAGCAGGTCGAGGCGACCATCGCCGAGGGCAACCTCGCCGATGCCCGCAAGAAGGTCAGTGAGCTCGAAGCGCAGGCCTCCGCCTGCAAGAAGGACGCGCAGCGCCGCGCAGCCGAGGCGGACAGCAATGCCGCCACGGGCCAGGGCGAGGCAGGCGGCACCGCCGGTGCCCCCGCCGCCAGGACATCCTCCGCCAAGGGGACCAAGACGACCGCGACTCCCACTCCCGGCCCCAGCCTCTCGGAGGAAGAGAAGAAGCTGGTCCCGCAGTGCGGTAAGCAGTAAAGCCGTAGGGGGCCTTCAGCACCATGAGCGTTGTCACCAACACCACCACCATCGGCGCGATCGATGCGCCGAGCCGCCGCAACACCGAACTGGCGCTGGTTGTCTTCGCCGTTCTCATCTCGGTGTACGCGTACGCCAACGTCGGCCTCGCCCTCAACGGCGAGCTGCCTTCCGGCATGCTCGGTTACGGGCTCGGCCTCGCCCTGCTCGGCGGCGTGGCGCACCTCGCCGTCCGCAGGTTCGCCGCGTACGCCGACCCGCTGCTGCTGCCACTGGCGACCTTGCTGAACGGTCTGGGCCTGGCCCTCATCTGGCGGCTGGACCAGTCGGAGCGGTTCCAGCAGACCGAGAACTTCGTGGCCGCCGCCTCCAAGCAGCTGCTGTTCTCGGCTGTGGGCGTCGCGCTCCTGGTCGTCGTCCTGGTCGCGTTGAAGGACCACCGCATCCTGCAGCGCTACACCTACATCTCCATGCTGGTGGCGCTGTTCCTGCTGATCCTTCCGATGTTCTTCCCCGCGGTGAACGGCGCCAAGATCTGGATCAAGATCCCCGGTGTCGGCACGATCCAGCCCGGAGAGTTCGCCAAGATCATCATCGCGGTGTTCTTCGCCGGCTACCTCATGGTCAAGCGCGACGCCCTGGCCCTGGCCAGCCGCCGCTTCATGGGGCTCTACCTGCCGCGCGGTCGCGACCTCGGTCCGATCCTCATGGTCTGGGCCTTCTCGATCCTCATCCTGGTCTTCGAGACCGACCTCGGCTCCTCGCTGCTGTTCTTCGGCATGTTCGTCGTCATGCTGTACGTCGCCACCGAGCGCACCAGCTGGATCGTCTTCGGTCTGCTGATGTCCGCGGCCGGAGCCGTCGGTGTGGCCACCTTCGAGCCGCACGTCCAGGACCGCGTCACCGCCTGGCTCGACCCGTTCGCGGGATGGGGCAAGGAGGCCGCCAGCGAGCAGATGGCCCTGTCCCTGATGGCGTTCGGTTCCGGCGGCACCCTCGGCACCGGCCTCGGCCAGGGCAACTCCGACCTGATCGGCTTCGCCGCCAACTCCGACTTCATCCTCGCCACCGTCGGCGAGGAACTCGGCCTCGCCGGAATGATGGCCGTTCTGCTCGTCTACGGTCTGATCGTCGAACGCGGTGTTCGCACCGCGCTCGCCGCCCGTGACCCCTTCGGCAAGCTCCTGGCGATCGGCCTCTCCGGCTCCTTCGCGATCCAGGTCTTCGTCGTCGCCGGCGGTGTCATGGGTCTCATCCCGCTGACCGGTATGACCATGCCGTTCCTCGCGGCCGGTGGTTCGTCCGTCATCGCCAACTGGGCCCTGATCGGCATCCTGATCAGAATCAGCGACACCGCACGCCGTCCGGCGCCGGCCCCCGCACCATCCCCGGACGCCGAGATGACCCAGGTGGTCCGACCGTGAACAAGCCCCTCCGCCGGATCGCGATCTTCTGCGGCATCCTCGTACTGGCCCTGCTGATCCGCACCAACTACCTCCAGTACGTCCGCGCCGACGAGCTCAACTCCAACGAGCACAACCGCCGCGTCCAGATCGAGCGCTACGCCCACGAGCGCGGCAACATCATCGTCGACGGGGAGCCGGTCACCGGCTCCGTCGAGACCACCGGAAGCGACTTCAAGTACAAGCGGGTCTGGAAGAACGGCCCCATGTGGGCGCCCGTCACCGGCTACTCCTCGCAGGCCTTCGACGCCTCCCAGCTGGAGAGCCTCGAGGACGGCATCCTCACCGGCAATGACGACCAGCTGTTCTTCGACCGGACGCTCTCGATGTTCACCGGCGAGAAGAAGACCGGCGGGAACATCGTCACCACCCTCGACGGCGCCGCCCAGAAGGCCGCCTTCGAAGGGCTCGGCAGCAAGAAGGGCGCCGTCGCCGCGCTCGACCCGCAGACCGGCGCCATCCTGGCCCTGGCCAGTACCCCCTCGTACGACCCCTCGGTCTTCGCGGGCAACACCCTCAAGGACTCGGACGCCCGGCAGAAGCTCCTGAAGGACAAGGACAAGCCGATGCTGAACCGGGCCCTGCGGGAGACCTACCCGCCCGGCTCGACGTTCAAGGTCGTCACGGCCGCCGCGGCACTGGAGAACGGCCTCTACACCGACATCGACGCGAAGACGGACTCCCCGCTGCCCTGGCGGCTCCCGCAGTCGACCAACCTGCTGCAGAACGAGGGGAACATCCCCTGCAAGAACGCCTCGCTCCGGGAGGCGCTGCGCTGGTCCTGCAACACCGTCTTCGGCAAGATGAGCGACGACCTCGGCAACGACAAGATGATCGAGCAGGCCGGCAAGTTCGGCTTCAACGAGGAAGTCTTCACTCCCGTCCGCGCCGACGCCAGCATCTACCCGAAGGACAACCGGCCGCAGAACGCCATGGCGGGCATCGGCCAGGCGTCCAACCGCACCACACCGCTCCAGATGGCGATGGTGGCGTCCGCGATCGCCAACGACGGCAAGCTCATGCAGCCGTACATGGTCGCCCAGCGGCAGGCCCCCAATCTGGACCCCGTCTACACCCACGAGAAGGAGCAGCTCAGCCAGCCCCTCTCGGGTGAGAACGCCCAGAAGCTGCAGCAGATGATGGAGACCGTGGTCAAGAACGGCACGGGAACCAACGCGCAGATCGACGGCGTCACAGTCGGTGGCAAGACCGGAACCGCCCAGCACGGGCTCAACAACAGCGAGAAGCCCTACGCCTGGTTCATCTCGTACGCCAAGACCGACAGCGGCTCACCCGTCGCTGTCGCCGTGGTCGTCGAGGACGGCAATGCCAACCGGGACGACATCTCCGGCGGCGGCCTGGCCGCGCCGATCGCCAAGAGTGTGATGCAGGCGGTTCTGGACGGAAAGTAGTGACACCCGTCACAACATCCGTCAACACCAGCACATTGGGATACCGGTCGGATATCAGGTGACGGGTGCGGGCTGATCACGCCGGGAGTGCCCGGTAGCGTATGCGCGAACAGCGCACCGCCGGACCACACACGGGTGCGGTCGGGACTGACGGAGAGGGCTGGATCAGTTATGGAAGAGCCGCGTCGCCTCGGCGGCCGGTACGAGCTGGGCTCGGTGCTCGGCCGTGGTGGCATGGCCGAGGTCTACCTCGCGCACGACACCCGGCTCGGCCGCACCGTCGCTGTGAAGACGCTGCGGGCGGATCTCGCCCGCGACCCGTCCTTCCAGGCCCGGTTCCGCCGTGAGGCCCAGTCGGCCGCCTCGCTCAACCACCCCGCGATCGTCGCTGTCTACGACACCGGCGAGGACTACGTCGACGGGGTCTCCATCCCGTACATCGTGATGGAGTACGTCGACGGGTCGACCCTCAGAGAACTTCTGCACTCCGGCCGCAAGCTGCTGCCCGAGCGCACGCTCGAAATGACGGTCGGCATCCTCCAGGCCCTGGAGTACTCGCACCGCGCCCAGATCGTCCACCGCGACATCAAGCCGGCGAACGTCATGCTGACGCGCACCGGCCAGGTCAAGGTCATGGACTTCGGCATCGCCCGCGCCATGGGCGACTCCGGCATGACGATGACGCAGACCGCGGCGGTCATCGGCACCGCCCAGTACCTCTCCCCGGAGCAGGCCAAGGGCGAACAGGTCGACGCACGCTCCGACCTGTACTCGACCGGCTGCCTGCTCTACGAACTCCTGGCGGTCCGGCCCCCCTTCGTCGGGGACTCGCCCGTCGCGGTTGCCTACCAGCACGTACGGGAAGAGCCGCAGCCGCCGAGCAACTTCGACCCCGAGATCACGCCCGAGATGGACGCGATCGTGTTGAAGGCCCTCACCAAGGACCCCGACTACCGCTACCAGTCGGCCGACGAGATGCGCGCCGACATCGAGGCCTGCCTCGACGGCCAGCCGGTCGCGGCCACGGCAGCGATGGGCGCGGCGGGCTACGGCGGCTACGACGCCTACGGCAACGACCAGCCCACCACGGCCCTGCGCCAGACGGACCCGGGCGGCGCCCAGACGTCCATGCTGCCTCCGGTCAACCCGGACGACGGCGGCTACGGCTACGACGACCGCCCTGACCGCCGGCGCCAGAAGAAGAGCAACACCTCGACGATCCTGCTGGTCGTCGCAGGCATCCTGGTGCTCATCGGCGCGATCCTCATCGGCCGTGAGGTCTTCAGCTCCACCGACGGGGGCAGCGGCAAGGCCGACGTCCCGAACATGGTCGGCTCGACCCTGGAGGACGCGCAGAAACTCGCGCAGAATTCCGAGCTCGTCCTCAAGGTCGGAGCGAAGGAGCCCTGCGAGACCCAGGAGAAGGACAAGATCTGCAGCCAGTCCCCGGAGGGCGGCACGCTGGAGGTCGGCGGCACCGTCACCGTCGTCGTTTCCACCGGTGCTCCGAAGGTCGAGGTCCCCAGCGTCGTCGAGAAGACCGAGGAGACCGCCCGCAAGGAGCTGGAGGACAAGGGCTTCACGGTGACCGTCAAGGCGGTCGAGTCCGAGGCGACCCCGGGCACGGTCACCAAGCAGGACCCCGAGGGCGGCACGAAGGCCGAGAAGGAGTCCGAGGTCACGATCACCGTGGCCAAGGAGGCCACGCAGAACGTGCCTTCCGTGGTCGGCAGGCAGTTCACGGACGCCGAGGCACAGCTGAAGGGCGTGGGCTTCGCCAACGTCTCCAGGACCGACGTCGACTCCCAGGAGCCCCTGGGCACTGTCGTCGAGCAGACCCCGGAGGCGAACAGCAAGCAGGCCAAGGACGTCCAGATCGTCCTCAAGGTCTCCAAGGGCCCGGCCCAGCCCGAGCAGGTCGCGGTCCCCGACCTGCAGGGCAAGACGCTCGGCGAGGCCAAGGCCGCCCTGGCCCAGGCCGGTCTGCAGCTGGGCAACGTGCAGGGCCAGAACGACGACGCGGCGAGGGTCGTCGGCTTCCAGCCCGGGGTGGGTCAGATGGTCGCCAAGAACAGCGCGGTCAACGTTCAGACCCTGCCGGGCAACGGCGGCGGAGACGGCAACATCTTCGGCGGCCCGTCCGGCACGGCGGACTGACCTGTAGAACGCAGCACAGCAAAGGGCCCCGTTCACCTCGAGGTGAGCGGGGCCCTTTGCTGTGCGCTCCTCGCAGGACTGCTGATTCACCGCCTACGGCCGTCGGCTGGTCGTCCGGTGCAAGGACTTCGCTCCGTACCGTTCGGTGCGGAGCGGCGAGATGCAGGAGTTCGCCGGCACGAAGACGCTGCGGAAGGGCAGCTGCCTCAGCGCAGCTCCGCCGGCTTCGTCCTGTCCCGGTCGACCTTCTCGGTCCGCACCAGCTCGCCCCACACGATGTAGCGGTACTTCGACGTGTAGACCGGTGTGCACGTGGTCAGCGTGATGTAGCGGCCGGGCTTCTTCACGCCCGCCCCCTTCGGGACCGGTGCGATCGCGTCGACGTTGAACTTCGACGTCTCGGGGAGCTCCGCGAAGACCTTGTAGACGTACCAGGTGTCCTTGGTCTCGAAGACGACCGCGTCACCCTTCTTCACCTTGTCTATGTTGTGGAACTTTGCGCCGTGCCCGTCCCGGTGCGCGGCCAGCGTGAAGTTGCCCTGCTCGTCCGTGGGCAGGGCCGACTTCACCGGGTCCGTGTAGTAGCCGGCGATGCCGTTGTTGAGGGTCTTGGGGTCGGTGCCCTTCTTGACCAGCACCTCGCCGTTCTTCATGGCGGGCACATGGAGGAAGCCGATACCGTCCCCGGTGTCCAGGGCTCCCGGTCCGCCCGCCCAGCGGTCGCGGATGGTGTTGCCCTGTTTGTCGGCCTCGCGGTCGGCGAGCACGTTGGTCCACCACAGCGAGTAGACGACGAACAGCCCGAGTACCAGGCCGGCGGTGATCAGCAGCTCACCGAAGACGCTGACGGCCGCCGCGACGGGATGGCGGGCACTGCTGCGTCGCACCGGTGGCGCCGACTCGTCGGCGCGCTCTTCGTGCTCGGTCCTCGCTGCCACCGCACCCGTCCCTGTCGTGATGATGTTCAGCCGACGAGCGCGTCGGGCTTGCCCTTGCTGCGCGGTCGTTCCTCGACCATCTTGCCCCACACGATCATTCGGTACGTACTCGTGAATTCCGGCGTACACGTCGTCAGCGTGATGTACCTGCCCGGGCCGGTGAAACCGGAACCCGGCGGCACCTCGCCGATCACCGAGACGTTGGACGGTGACGTCTGGGGAAGGATGCTGAACATCTCGTAGGTGTAGTACGCGTCCTGCGTCTCGACTACGATCGGGTCGCCCGGCTTCAGCTTGTTGATGTAGCGAAACGGTTCGCCATGGGTGTTGCGGTGACCCGCCACCGCGAAGTTCCCCTGCTTCGCCGACGGCATCGCGGTCTTCAGCTTGCCCTCGCCGTAGTGACCGACCATGCCCCGGTCGAGCACCTTGTCCTTGCTGATGCCCTCGGCGATCGGGGCGACCACGTCCAGCTTCGGGATGTGCATGATGGCGAAGCCCTGGCCGGGCTCGAACGCACCCGGTGTGCGCTCGCCGTTCGCCCATTCGTCCTGGATCTTGTTGGTCTCCCGGCCGGCGAGCTGGTCGGCCCTGATGTTGGTCCACCACAGCTGATACGTGACGAACAGCAGCATCAGCACACCGAAGGTGATGAACACTTCGCCGACGACCCTGCTGGCGACGACAGCCGGGCTGTCCTTGGCGGCACGGGCCGCGCGCCGGGCCTCCAGCCGCGACATCGGGACGGCCGGCTTCGCCGTGCCCGCTCCCGCCTCGCGCACGGGTTCCCCGCGCCGTCTTCCGCGCCCCTTGGCCGCCCGTCTGCGCTCGGCCCGCCCGCCCGTCGCGGGCGGGTCGGCCACGTCGTCGGCCACCGGCTCATCGCCTTCGGGCGTCCGCTCCGCGCGCCGCGTATCGGCTGTCCGCAGGGCGACCGTCTCGTCGTTCGGAACCGGGGGAGCGGGGGCGCGGACCCCTGCGGGCGGCCCCGGATCGGGGATCACGGCTTCGCGAGGGGCAGGAACCGGCTGAGGAGCCGGTTCCTGCGGCCCCTGCTGCCCGTACCAGTCCCGTTGATACCCCTCGGGGTCGTACCACTCCCTGGGGGGCTGCTGGGGCTGCTGAGACGCCTGCTGAGCCTCCACCGGGGGCTCAGGCCGGGCGGCACCCCCCGCCGGAACGGCCGTCCCGCCCGCCGGAACTCCCTCCGCCCGGAACCAGGGCGACGCGTGCTGCCCCGGAAGCGGATCGTTCAGCGGGTCGGCGAGCCTGTCCACCGCCGCCTCGAACATGCCGTCGCCCTCGTACGCTCCCTGCGCGTACGGGCCTTCCTGCCCGGCATCGGGTTCGGGGCGGAGTGGGGTCACGCGGCGGCCTTGCCCACCACCGGGGCAAGCCCCGCCGACCTCGCGACCGCCCCCGCATCGCCGCACTGCTCCAGCCAGTTGGCGAGCATCAGGTGACCGTGTTCCGTGAGCACCGACTCCGGGTGGAACTGCACACCCTCCACCGCCAGTTCGCGGTGGCGCAGCCCCATGATGATGCCGTCGGCGGTGCGCGCCGTGACCTCGAGCTCGGGCGGAACGGTATCCGGCTCGGCGGCGAGCGAGTGGTAGCGCGTCGCGGTGAAGGGCGACGGCAGTCCGGCGAAGACTCCCTTGCCCTCGTGGATCACGGGGGAGGTCTTGCCGTGCAGCAGCTCGGGCGCACGGTCCACCACGCCGCCGTACGCGACCGCCATCGACTGCATCCCCAGACAGACGCCGAAGACCGGAACGCCGCTCCGCGCGCAGTGATGCACCATGTCGATGCAGATGCCCGCCTGTTCGGGCGCGCCGGGACCGGGAGACAGCAGGACGCCGTCGAAGCCGTCCTGGGCGTGCCCCGTGGTCACCTCGTCGTTGCGCACGACCTCGCACTCGGCACCGAGCTGGTAGAGGTACTGGACGAGGTTGAAGACAAAGCTGTCGTAGTTGTCGACGACGAGAATGCGTGCGCTCACTGACCGGTCCCCGCTCCGCCGGTGCTGTCGCCGTCCACCGTCACATCACCGAACGGGAGCAGAGGCTCCGCCCAGGGGAAGACGTACTGGAAGAGCGCGTAGACAACGGCCAGGACGAGCACGAGCGAGATGAAGCCCCGCACCCATGTGTTGCCCGGCAGATGCCGCCAGATCCAGCCGTACATGCTGTCGCCTCCATTCGGTACGGCACCAGACTAAAGGGCCCGGGCACAGGCGGGGGTCAGCTGTGGAAAGCAGGTGGGGCGGGCGGTCACTCCACAGGCTGTGCGTAGTGGAGATCGATCGTGCCCGAGTAGCCGGGAAGGGTCGTCCTGTCGTACTCGTCGACCTTCCAGCCCAGGCCGTACGCCTTCACGTACAGCTGGTAGTTCTGGATCGCCGCGGAGTCGTTGAGCGCCTGCTTGAGCTTGTCCTGGTCGCCCACGGCCGTGACCTTGTACGGCGGCGAGTAGACCCTGCCCTGCAGGATCAGCGTGTTGCCGACGCAGCGGACCGCGCTCGTCGAGATCAGCCGCTGGTCCATCACCTGGATACCGCGGGCTCCGCCCTCCCAGAGCGCGTTGACCACAGCCTGCAGATCCTGCTGGTGAATGACCAGGTCATTGGGTTGCGGCTCGGGGTAGCCGGGGTTGGCCGTGGCGTTCGGCGGGGCGTCGTTCAGGGTGACGCCGATGGCCGCGCCGGTGAGCTTCTTGGTGCCGGCGGCCCGCTCCAGGGCGGCGAGCTTTGCGTCCTGCGCCCTGGTGCTCCCGTCGTCACGCTGGGCGAGCGCGTCGATGTCGGCACGCACGGAGGCGGTCGATTCGTCCAGCTCGGCGTTGTGCTCGCTCCGCTGCTGGATGAGGTCGGAGAGCTTGAGCAGGGAGGAGTCCGTGCGGATATCGGTGCCCTTGGCCGTGTTCGCGCTGGTGACGAAGATCAGTCCGGCGAGCGCGAAAACGGCAGCGGTGAGCCCCCGGACCGGCCATCGGGACATGCGCCGGACCGGCGATTGAGGAGAGTCGGCAGAATTGCTCAACGTACCCTTATCTCCTTAGGCGCCACGGAAGCACTACGCTAACGGACGCCCCGGGGAGGCAGCATTCCCCCTTGCGCCCCCGGCGCCAGCCACAGATCCCTGCGCGGTCACGCAGCGCATCGACAGGAGAGCCCCTCGTGCCGAAGTCACGTATCCGCAAGAAGGCCGACTTCACGCCTCCCCCGGCGAAGCAGGCAACCAACATAAAGCTGACCAACCGCAGTTGGGTGGCGCCAGTCATGCTGGCGCTCTTCCTGATCGGTCTGGCCTGGATCGTGGTGTTCTACGTCACCGAGGGTGACCTGCCGATCGATGCCCTGGGCAACTGGAACATCGTGGTCGGCTTCGGCTTCATCGCCGGCGGCTTCGGCGTCTCCACCCAGTGGAAGTAGCCCTGCCCTGAAGTTACCCACAGAGTTATCCACAGACAGGGGAAAAGGTCAGACGATCTGTGGATAACTTCCGTCGAAGTTGACGCCGGTGTGACTGCAGGCTCTCGCATCGCGGGAGGGTACGCCCCTTGTCCTGACTGGAAAAACCCAGTTCAGCGACAAGGGGCACACCTGTTCCCCACGTCATGCACAAGATCCGGCACGCTCTGTGGACAACTCAGCCCCTGGCTCGGTCTCTGAACACCTGATTCCGCTCAGGTGATCGCCGCGGTCCTGGCGAGGACGATCCCGACGACCGCCACCAGGACCAGTGCACAGGCTCCGTACTGCACGAGATTCCGGTGTTCGCGCGGTGCGTGCACCATGGCGATCGCGATCAGGGTGCCGGCGACCAGTCCGCCGACGTGCGCCTGCCAGGCGATGCCGCCCCATGGGTTGAAGGTGAAGATCAGGTTCACCACGAGGAGCGCGATCACCGGCCGCATGTCGTAGTTCATCCGGCGCATCAGCACAGCAGTGGCACCGAGCAGCCCGAAGATGGCACCCGAAGCCCCGAGCGAACCCTGCCCGGGTGCGGAGAGCCAGTAGGTGAGCGCGCTGCCCGCAAGACCGGAGAGCAGGTAGAGCGTGAGGTAGCGGGCACGGCCCAGCGCTTGCTCCAGCGGCCCGCCGAGCCACCACAGGCCCATCATGTTGAAGGCGATGTGCCACACCTCCTGGTGCAGGAACATCGACGTCACCAGGCGGTACCACTGTCCCTCGGCGACCCCCTCGACACCGGCCCCCGCGTCGCCCGAATAGGCACGGCCGAACAGCAGGAGATCGTCGACCAGCCAGGACCTGCCGGTGACCCAAACGGCGACGAACACCGCGAGATTGAGGCCGAGCAGGATCTTGGTGACCAGCCGGGGGTCCTCCGCGACGGTGCCGCCCGCCAGGGTGCGCGGCCGGTTCGCCGCCGAGTGATGCCCCGAACCGGAGCCCTCACGGACGCACTCGGGGCACTGGAAGCCGACCGAGGCACTGATCATGCAGTCGGTACAGATCGGCCGCTCGCACCGTACGCAGCGGATCCCCGTCTCCCTGCCCGGGTGCCGGTAGCACGTGAGCGGACCCTCCGTGGCCGCTGACGGATCCTGGCCTTCTGGCGGCTGCTGCTGCTCCATCGGTCACGGCCCCTTCGGTCCTCGTCCGTGGAGGCGGCGCACATGCCACCGCCCCGCTCGCCCGTTATGTAACAGTACGGACGAGCAGGGCGGTTGGTTCCCCACAGGGGCCCCTCGGGTCCCCACGGGATCCCGCAAGGTTTCCCACCCGGGTCCCTTCGCGTGGCATCGGCCTACGGCCGGCTGTGGTCAGCGGGTCTCGATGACGACCGACTCGATCACCACGTCCTGCAGCGGACGGTCGGTGCGCGGGTTGGTCGGCGCCGCCGCGATGGCGTCCACCACCTTCTTGCCGGCCTCGCCCGCGACCTCACCGAAGATGGTGTGCTTGCCGGTCAGCCACGCGGTGGGCGACACCGTCAGGAAGAACTGCGAACCGTTGGTGCCCGGGCCCGCGTTGGCCATCGCCAGCAGGTAGGGCTTGTTGAATCCGAGGTCCGGGTGGAACTCGTCGCCGAACTCGTACCCCGGGCCACCCGTGCCGTTGCCCAGCGGGTCGCCGCCCTGAATCATGAAGCCGCTGATGACGCGGTGGAAGACGGTGCCGTCGTACAGCTTGTCCGTCGACTTCTGACCGGTCGACGGGTTCGTCCACTCGCGCTCGCCCGTGGCGAGCTCGACGAAGTTCTTGACCGTCTTGGGCGCGTGGTTCGGCAGGAGCCGGATCTCGATGTCGCCTTGGCTGGTCTTCAAGGTGGCGTAAAGCTGCTCGGCCACGATCTGCCTTCCGTAAGTCTTCGCTGACGACCACCGATACTCGCACGGAGCACCCCCTTCGCCGCCCGGTCGCCGCCCCGGTAGCGGCCCGCACTCACCTTGTTGCCCGCGTTCCGGGCACCCTTCGGACACCTCCGGCGGGATTAATGCGGCCAAGTGCGCGACGACGCGGCGCGCACCGGCGCGAACCGTGGCATTGTCGTCGGCACGCTCCCCTTGCACCGCATTGACCGAGAGTGCCCCTCATGACCCGGATGCCCCTCCCGCATGGCGCGGACGGCCCCAGCAGGCATGATTTCGAAATGGGTGGATAGGCGGAGTACCTACCCGCCACCAAGGAGGAGGATCCCGTGACCCGCATCGACAGCGTGCGCGCCGCAACCTACTCGGCGAAGGACAGCGCGCAGCACGCCGCGGAAGTGGTGGCGCCCTACGCCGACACGGCCAAGGAACAGGCCGCGCACTACGCGCAGGAGGCTCGCGCACTGCTCGCGCCCAAGATGTCGAAGGCAGCCGCGCAAGCCCGTGTCCAGTACGACGCGTATCTGGCACCACGTATCGAACAGGCGCTGACCCACGTGCCCCCCAAGGTCGACGACGCCGCACACCGCGCGGCCGTCCGGACCCGCAAGGCGGCCCGCAGCGCAGCCGACTACACCGTTCCGCGGGTCGAGCACGCGGTCGCCGCGGCCCAGCCCGTCGCCGAGGAGGCCACGGCCCGCAGCTCCGCCGCGCTCGCCGCGCTGCGCGGGCAGGTGACGGCCAAGGAGATCCAGAAGCTCATCAGGAAGCACGAGCGACGGGCCAAGGCCGGCCGGGTGGCCAAGGGGCTCCTTGTACTGGGCGCCCTCGCGGGCGGCGCTTTCGCCGCCTGGAAGTGGTGGGACAAGCAGGCCAACCCCGACTGGCTGGTCGAGCCTCCCGTCGCCACCGAGGTTCCCGACGACCGCACCCCGCTGACCTCGGTCGACGGCAGTGGTGGGGCCGTGCTCGACCCGGAGGTCCGGGCCAAGCAGGACGACGCCGAAGCCGGCTCGGAGACAGCGGACGGCACGGACCGCGACGACCGCCGCTGAGCGGACGCGCAGTACGCGGCATGAGAGGGGCGCCGGAGACTTCACGGTCTTCCGGCGCCCCTCTCATGCTGCGCCGCATGCGGTGGTGCGGGTGGAACTGAGCCGGAGATCACAGTGATCGAATCAGGCGTCCGAAGAGGTTCCCCGGCGCACCGTGAGCGCCACCACCGCGCCGACAACCGCCCTGGCGCGCAACGCCCCTCAGGCCTCGGCCGCCCCACCGATGGCACGAAAATGCCCCCTGATCTGCGTTACCGCAGGTCAGGGGGGCATTTCGACTGTGGAGCCTAGGAGATTCGAACTCCTGACATCTGCCTTGCAAAGGCAGCGCTCTACCAACTGAGCTAAGGCCCCGGAAAGGGGACAGCACCGGACACTTGCGTGTCACGACGTCCGCCGCAGACCAGAGTACCGGGTGACCCCCTGAATCTTGCAAAAGGATTGGGACTCCCGGTCTGCAACCGCTCTCCGTAAGATGCACGACGAGGTTCGCAGCAGCGAAGCCGCAGCGAAGGGGAGACGCAATGGACGCCGCGCAGCAAGAGGCAACGGCTAGAGCCCGGGAGCTCCAGCGCAGCTGGTACGGAGAGCCGCTGGGGGCGCTCTTCCGCAGGCTGATCGATGATCTCGGCCTGAACCAGGCCCGGCTCGCCGCGGTGCTCGGACTGTCCGCACCCATGCTCTCCCAACTGATGAGCGGCCAGCGGGCCAAGATCGGCAACCCCGCGGTCGTCCAGCGCGTCCAAGCCCTTCAGGAACTCGCCAGTCAGGTCGCCGACGGCAGCGTCAGCGCGGGAGAGGCCACCGACCGGATGGAAGAGATCAAGAAGTCGCAGGGCGGCTCCGTCCTGACCGCCACCGGCCAGACCACGACCACCGGCGGGGCGCCCACCGTCCGCCGCGTGGTCCGCGAGATCCAGTCGCTGCTGCGGTCCGTCGCCGCGGCCGGCGACATCATCGATGCCGCGGACTCCCTCGCCCCGACCCACCCCGAACTGGCAGAGTTCCTCAGGGTGTACGGAGCAGGGCGCACCGCCGACGCGGTCGCGCACTACGAAGGCCACCAGAGCTAGACAGACCCTGAGGCCCGGGGGGCAGGGTCCCGCTCGTCGGGACCCTGGCATGATCCCGACGGCCCGGGACACAGCCGGAACTGGAACGGGGAGCGGGCGCAGCGCAATGGGTGAGGTCTTCGCTGGTCGGTACGAACTGATCGATCCGATCGGACGTGGTGGGGTCGGCGCCGTCTGGCGCGCCTGGGACCACCGGCGCCGCAGGTATGTGGCGGCCAAGGTCCTGCAGCAGAGCGACGCGCACACGCTGCTGCGCTTCGTCCGTGAGCAGGCACTGCGGATCGAGCACCCCCATGTCCTCGCTCCCGCGAGCTGGGCCGCCGACGACGACAAGGTCCTGTTCACCATGGACCTGGTCAGCGGCGGATCGCTGGCCCATGTCATCGGCGACTACGGCCCGCTGCCCCCGCGCTTCGTCTGCCTCCTCCTCGACCAGTTGCTCTCCGGGCTGTCGACGGTGCATGCCGAGGGCGTCGTACACAGGGACATCAAACCGGCCAACATCCTGATGGAGGCCACCGGAACCGGCCGGCCGCATCTGCGGCTCTCCGACTTCGGCATCTCCATGCGCAAGGGCGAGCCGCGCCTGACCGAGACCAACTATGTGGTCGGCACGCCTGGTTACTTCGCGCCGGAACAGATGATGGGAGCAGAGCCCGACTTCCCCGCGGACCTGTTCGCCGTCGGTCTGGTCGCGCTCTATCTGCTGCAGGGCCAGAAGCCCGACGCCCAGGCGCTCATCGAGCACTTCGCCGCACACGGAACTCCGGGCGCGCCCCAGGGCATCCCCGAGCCCTTGTGGCAGGTCCTGGCCGGTCTGCTGCAGCCTGACCCCCAGGCACGCTTCCGGACCGCCACGGGTGCCCGCAAGGCCCTCGCGGCGGCGGTGGAGATGCTGCCGGAGACCGGCCCGGACAACGAGCCGGTGGAAGTGTTCGACCAGATCGGCCCCCTGCCGAGCGGATTCGGCCCCGACGGGCCCGCAAAGGGCCCCCAGGGCCCCACAAACGGCCTTCAGGCGCCCACGCAAGCCCCGACGAGCGGGCAGCAGCTGCCTCACCAGGCAGCACAACAGGCCCCCGTACAGGAGCCCTACGCCCAGCCGCACGCCTCGATGTCGGAGACGGGCAGCTTCCACCTCGCCCCGCCTCCTCAACAGGCACAGCCGAACACGCCCCCCACCCCGTTCCCGGCGCACGCGGCCTCCCCTTCCCCTGCTTCCGCATCGGACCTCGCCCAGGCCCCGACGGCAGCGGTGCAGCACGATTCATTTCCTACTCGTGCATACACCGCCCAGCACCCTCAGGTTCCGCACCCCGGCGCGGCAGTTGTCCCGCCGGCCACCGGGCACCCCGTCCCCGGGAACGCCCCGCACACCCCGCACGCTCCCCGAACGCGGCCGGGACCGCCCCCGAAGGTGGCGGTCCCGGTTCTGCTCGTCGCTCTGATCTGTTTCGCGGTGGGCATCTGGGCGCTGACCCAGACCTGACGGTCCGGTCGGCGCGGGCCTACCAGGCCTGAGGCGGTCCGCCGAACGGTGACTGTCCGCCCGCGCCCGGCGGCACAGCGGCCGGAACGGCACGGCGCCTGGCCACCAGCGTCCACACCCCGAGCCCGAGCACCAGCACGGCTCCCGCGCCGATCCCCGCTGCGGCCACCATCTTCATGGTGTCGCTCTCGCGGGCCTCGGGCGCACTCTGCCCGGTCTCGGCCATGTCCTTGTCGTCATCGGTGACGCCGAAGATCCCCGCGTCTCCCTTGTACGGCGTCGGACCGGCCTCGTCACGGACGTTGATCCTGAGCGTCAGCCCGATCCCCGTGTCCCCGTAGTGCTTGGCGGCCTCCGGGGTGAGCGTCACCGACAGGTAGTACCAGCCCGCGAACCGCATGGCTGCGGCCTTCGAACTCGA
Organism: Streptomyces sp. NPDC056452; assembly: GCF_042796085.1. NCBI lineage: Bacteria > Bacillati > Actinomycetota > Actinomycetes > Kitasatosporales > Streptomycetaceae > Streptomyces > Streptomyces sp. NPDC056452. Next base: position 112,230 of record NZ_JBHTRI010000002.1, on the reverse strand, counting down.
GGCGTAGCGGTTCTCGTAGGCGACCGCGGGCAGCGGGTCCAGAGCGCCCGAGACGGGCGCCCCGGAGTAGGACAGCGTCGCGTCGTCGACATGACCGCGCGCGGGATTGTCCAGCGACAGCGCCAGGGCGTTGCCGAGGTACTCGGTCGAGGCGTTGTTGTTGCTAAGCGAGGCCGAGGCGAAGATCCGCTGGCCCCAGTCGACCGGCACACGGTAGAAGCGCGTCTGTCCGGGCGCGATGCTGTCCACCCACTCGCCGGACTTCACGCTCGTGGCGTCGTAGTAGCTGCTGCCACCGGCCCGGTTCTGCTTACCGGCGGGCGGAGCGGGCGAGGCGGACGACCAGTTCTCCGGCGCCTCGGTCGGCACCGAGCCGGCGTCCTTCAGCGCGGGCTCCGTGTCGTACCGCAGCTCCAGGTCCCACTCGTCCGAGGCCGACGTCGCCTTGCTCTCCCGCTCGATCAGCACGTTGTACGTGCCGGCCGCGCTGCACGTGGCCTCACTGTCCTCCACGGTCCGGTGGGCGTACGCGGCGATCGGACGAGGGAATTCCGCCGACGCGAAGATCGCTTCCTCGGAACTGCACTGGGTGTCGTCGAGGTCCCTGATGCTGACCGTGATGCCGTCCCCGTAGGCGACCTTGCCGGCCTTCCTCGGCACGACCACCGCGGAGACGTACGCGTTGGTCTTCGTGTCGAGTTCCAGGCGGTAGTAGAGCTTCTGGCCCCGCTGAATCGAACTCCTGTAGACCGACCCCGGCTTCAGTTCCGCAGCGTCGGCGTTCGTCTCCGTACCCTTGACCGCTGTCGCGGCGGGATCGAAGGCGTACGACGCGGGACCGTCGGCCGCGTGCGCCTGTCCCGGCAGCACCGCCACGGCGCACATCGCCGCGATCGATGCCAGGATCACCCGGCCCCTGTTGCGCTGCCTGTTCACGCACTTCCCCTTGTCGTCCGCCGGCCCGGCCTGCGACGGCTGCGTACCGACACGAGCCCCGCGATCAGAGCGACCACGGCGCCCGCCCCTGCAGCGGTCGCGATGCCGGTCCATCCTGCCCCGCCCGAACCACTGCTGTCTGCGGCCACAGGCGATTTGCCGCCATCGTCCGCCTTCGTGTCACCGGACTTCCTTGGCAACGCGGGGGCTCCGTACTGGGGGCCCGCGAGCGCGTCACCGAGGACCGCCACGCGCAGCACCACACCGATCCGGGGGTTCTCGGCAATCTCCGCGGCCTTCGCCCCCAAGGTCACCGCGATGTAGAAGTCGCCCCCGGCGTGCACCGGCTGGACCTCGGACCGGGACTCGTAGCGGTTGGTCCAGGCGACCGGGACCGACCCCATCCTGATCGCGGCGGGCCGCCCGTTGTACATCGCTGTCGAACTGAACTCACCACCGCCGGCGACCGGGAACCTGGCCGGCGTGAACAGCCGCGTCCCGCCGTACGAGTACGTGGAGGAGACGCCCTTCACGGTCGGTTCGTTCGCGAACTCCACGTCGTAGCGCACCTGCTGGCCCCAGTCGGCCGGAACCTTGTACCAAAGGGTCTGCGAAGGCAGGATCCGGTCCCGCCACACTCCCCGGCCGAGCGCCCTGGCGTCGTTGAACCCGCTTCCGCCACGGACCTCACGCGGATCACCCGACGGCAGTGCGGCCTCCTTACCGCCGTCCCCGTACTCCGGCCGGGACTGGGCGGGAGTGACCCCGTCGGCCAGGGGCGTCTCCACCCCGTACAGCAGCTCCAGGGGCCAACGGGCGCCATCGGAACCCTTCTTGCTCTGCCGTTCGACCACCAGCCAGTAGCGGCCCGCCTCGTCGCAGCTGCGGCTGCCGCCCTCGGAACGGATCCGCGAGACGGCCGAGGTCAGAGGTGTCGCCCCCTCCTTCTGGAAGAAGTGCTCGGTGTGCGAACCGCAGAGGGAGTCACCGGCGCCGTGGGCGAGGCCGGCGCTCAGGGCGTCGAGGCTGTCGACGGCCGCACCGGGCTGCGGAACCGCGGTCGCCGAGAAGTCGGCAGTGGACACCGCGTCGAGGTCGACCGCGTAGTACCGCTTCTCGCCCGGCCCGATGGTGTCCAGGTACTGCCCGGGAGCGATCGCAGGAGCCTTGTCCGCACTCGCCGCTCCTTCGACCCGCTCGCCCTTCAACCGGTAGCCGTCCGCGGAGAGCTGCGCCGACCGCTGCAGCTGCCTGGCGAGCGCCTCGGCATCCGGTGCGTCGTAGTAGCGCCCGTTGCCCGCCTCCGCGATGCACTCGAGCTGCTTGCGGGCCGAGCCCTTCACCTGGAAGCCCACGGTGTCGATCCGCAGCCCGACGCCCTCCTTGCCGAGCTGCTCGGCGACCTCGCAGGGCTGCGGCGTTCCGCAGTTGTCCTCACCGTCGGAGACCAGGAGGATCGTGCGCGTCCCGACGGCACCGTTCCGGGGCTCGGGCAGGTCCTTCGCGGCCTTCCGCAGGGAGAGCCCGATGGGGGTGTCCCCTCTGGGCCGCACACCTGCCACGGCGCTCTTCATGGCGGCCCTGTCGAGTTTCTGCACCGGCCGTACGAGGCGGGTGTCGGTGCAACCGCGGGGCCGGTCGGCGCCGTACACGCGAAGGCCGGCCGGATAGCCGTCGGGCAACGCATCGACCACTGTGCCCACGGCCGTACGGGCGCTCTCCATCCGGGTCCTGCCCGTGCCGTCGTCATCGCCCATGGAGCCGGAGGAGTCGAGCACCATCACCAGGCTGCTCGAACCGTCCTGAGCGCCCGGCCCTGCGGGTACGGAAGCCGCGGCGGGCATTCCTCCCGCCACGAGTGCGAGCAGCACCCCGGCCAATACCCCCGCCGTTGCCGTACGGCTACGGGTTCGCGCCCTTGTCCGTGCCCCCATGGAAGCCCCCTCGACCTGAAATCCACCCGAAAACCCCGGCTGCTTTGCTCTCGCAACCTATTGATTTGCGTAGGTGAACTCAAGGGCACAGGTGTCACGGTCCCGCAACAGCAGCACCCGGACAGCAAGGAGCCCCGGTCGCTCAGCGACCGGGGCTCACAGCAGGCTGTTCCGTCTCACACACCCGAACCTGCGGGCACGGAGTCGGTCGCCTCCGTCCACAGATCCTGCTCGGCGCGATCCGCCTGGATCTGGCGGTACACGAGGAGCCCGCCGATGGCAGCCAGTGCGACCAGGAGAAGCTTCTTCACCGCGCGACCTCGTCTTTCCTTGACGTAAGGGACTTCTGCCGCCCGACTATACACACCGGCCGATACCGATCGGTGACCTCCCTGGAACCCAACCGCCGCACCGTTCCCGGCACTCGCCCGGGCATCTTCCGGGCCGCTCACCACCCTCGGAAGATGCTTTTCCGGACCGGTTGAACCATAAGAGTGGTGTTCATCAGAAGATCGGCGCAGCGGGGGCGTCGGTCCAGGGATTCGGCAGCCACATCCACATCATCAGAAAGGTAAGCAAACCGGACCACCTGAAAGCGAGGGGCCATGAGCACCTTCAGGGTCAAGAGCATCTGGACCGCCTTCATCACCGCCTTCTTCGCACTCCTCGCCTCGCTGGGCCTCGCCACAGCGCAGGCCACGGCAGCGGAGCCCACGACCACGACCCAGGAGCACACGGGTGCGACCGCGGCAACCGCGACCACCCCGTCGGTGCGATGGACCCTTCCGCGTGACAGGGCGCTGCCACCCACGATGAAGCAGCGCATCCGCGCCGAGGCCCACGGTTCCTCACCGGCCACCCGCCAACTGTCCGCGGACACCACGGACGCCGCGCACGCGACGAACAGCACCCGCTCCACCCACGGCGGCACACCGGCCGGGGACTCGTCCCCGCTACCGCCCTGAGAGCGCCTCGGACGACACACAGGGCCCCTGGTCCGGTTCACACCGGACGGGGGCCTTTCCCGTGCGCGCACCCCCCGAGAGGCGCCCGTCCGCACGCACACCCAGGACAGGCACTCTCCCCGCCCGAACCCAGGACGGGCGCTCCCCGTACAGCCACGGCCGCGCAGGAGCCCGAGCAGCAACGGCGCCCGCCAGGAACCACCCAGGACCCACACGCCGGAACCACTGCCGCAGGAGCCCGGCAGAAGACACCACGTAGGCCGGATCCGGGAACAGCGGACCTCCACGGGAGGCCGGATCCGGAAGACTTCCGATCCGGTCGGCAACCGCAACGCAGAAGGCCCCCGGTCCGTATGGACCGGGGGCCTTCTTGCTTGTGGGGCTAACAGGATTTGAACCTGTGGCCTCATCCTTATCAGGGATGCGCTCTAACCAACTGAGCTATAGCCCCGCCGCGCTGTGCGCTGACTTCTGAAGATTAGCGCACGTCGGGGCCAGTCCCAAAATCGATACCCGGTGCCCTACTCGTCCTCGGCCAGAGTGAGCTCCACGCCACCCACGAAGCCGGCCGACAAGTTGTAGATGAAGGCACCCAGCGTCGCCAGCGCAGTGGCCAGCACCACATCGATCACCGCGATGACCGAGGTGAAGATGAGGACGCGCGGCAGCGACAGGAACGACTGCAGATCGAAGCCGTTGCTCTCGTTCGAGCCGGTGGCCTCACTGATCGTGCCGCCCACGGTGGAGAAGACGCCCATGGCGTCCATCACCATCCACAGGACCGCCGCCGCGACCACCGTGCAGATCCCCAGCGCGATGGACAGCAGGAAGCTGACCTTCATCACCGACCACGGATCGGCCTTGGCCACCCGCAGGCGCGCCTTACGGGTACGCGGAGTGGTCCGGGCCCCGGTCCGGGGCCGACGCGTCGCCTGTACGCCGCCCACGCCCTGCCCTCCGCCCTGTGTGCCGCCACCCTGCGTACCGCCCGCGGGGGACGGGTACGCCTGCGGCGGGTGATAGGGCCCCGCCTGGCCCGGTGCGGGCTCACGCTCACCGGGCAACGGCCCGGTCGCGTATCCCTCGTACTGGGGCTGAGGTCCCCGAGTGTCCGTCACAGTTCCCCCTTGGGAGTCCGTGGCAGGGCCACGGGCACCGCTCGCTCCAGCTCCGGAAGAGGCCGAACCGGCGCCCGTGGCTCCACTCACGCTCTACTCCTCGTGCTCCCCGGCCGAGGGCTCCGTGCCCTCGACAGTGCCCTCAACCACGTTCTCGGCATGGGCCTCGACCGTGTTGCCTTCGGCCTCATCGGTCCCGTCGACCTCTTCGGCCTCACGACCGGCCTCGGCGTTGCGCGCGATACCGACGACGGCATCGCGCTTGCCCAGATTGATCAGTTGGACGCCCATGGTGTCACGGCCCGTCTCCCTGACTTCATTGACTCGCGTACGAATCACACCACCGCCGAGCGTGATGGCGAGGATCTCGTCCGTCTCCTCCACCACCAGTGCCCCGACGAGCGAACCCCGGTCCTCCACGATCTTGGCGGCCTTGATACCCAGACCACCACGACCCTGGACGCGGTACTCGTCGACAGCGGTCCGCTTCGCGTAACCACCGTCGGTCGCAGTGAACACGAACGTACCGGGCCGGACAACATTCATCGAGAGCAGTTCGTCGCCTGCGCGGAAACTCATGCCCTTGACACCCGAAGTGGCACGGCCCATCGGGCGCAGCGCATCGTCCGTCGCAGTGAACCTGATCGACTGGGCCTTCCTGCTGATGAGCAGCAGGTCGTCCTCGGCCGACACCAGCTCCGCACCGATCAGCTCGTCGTCCGCACCGCTCTCCGTCTCACGGAGGTTGATGGCGATGACACCACCGGAACGCGGGGAGTCGTAGTCCTTCAGCGACGTCTTCTTCACCAGGCCGCCCTTGGTGGCCAGGATCAGGTAGGGCGCCGCGTCGTAGTCACGGATCGCCAGGATCTGCGCGATCTGCTCGTCCGGCTGGAACGCCAGCAGGTTCGCCACGTGCTGACCACGCGCGTCCCGGCCGGCATCCGGCAGCTCGTACGCCTTCGCCCGGTACACCCGGCCCTTGTTCGTGAAGAACAGCAGCCAGTGGTGCGTCGTCGACACGAAGAAGTGGTCGACGATGTCGTCTTCCTTGAGCTTCGTCCCGCGCACGCCCTTGCCGCCGCGCTTCTGCGAGCGGTAGTCGTCCGTCTTCGTGCGCTTCACGTAGCCGCCGCGGGAGATCGTGACGACGATGTCCTCCTCGGCGATCAGGTCCTCGATGGACATGTCACCGTCGAAGGGCACCAGCTTGGAACGCCGGTCGTCGCCGAACTTCTCGACGATCGCCGCCAGCTCCTCGCTGACGATCTGACGCTGCCGCTCGGGCGACACCAGGATCGCGTTGTACTCGTTGATCTTCGCCTGGAGCTCGTCGTGCTCGGCGGTGATCTTCTGGTGCTCCAGCGCGGCCAGTCGGCGCAGCTGCATCTCCAGGATCGCGTTCGCCTGGATCTCGTCGATCTCCAGCAGGCCCATCAGGCCCTCGCGCGCGATCTCCACCGTGTTGCTGCGACGGATGAGCGCGATGACCTCGTCGATCGCGTCCAGCGCCTTGAGCAGACCGCGCAGGATGTGCGCCCGCTCCTCCGCCTTGCGCAGGCGGAACTTCGTACGCCGGACGATGACCTCGATCTGGTGCGTCACCCAGTGCCGGATGAACGCGTCGATCGACAGGGTGCGGGGCACGCCGTCGACGAGCGCCAGCATGTTCGCGCCGAAGTTCGTCTGCAGATCGGTGTGCTTGTACAGGTTGTTCAGCACGACCTTGGCGACCGCGTCACGCTTCAGCACGACCACCAGACGCTGGCCGGTGCGCGAGGACGTCTCGTCACGGACGTCCGCGATGCCGCCGACCTTGCCGTCCTTCACCAGGTCGGCGATCTTCTGCGCGAGGTTGTCGGGGTTGGTCTGGTACGGAAGCTCCGTGACCACCAGGCACTGACGCCCCTGGATCTCCTCGACCGCCACGACCGCACGCATCGTGATCGAGCCGCGGCCCGTGCGGTACGCGTCCTCGATGCCCTTGCGGCCCACCACGAGCGCGCCCGTGGGGAAGTCCGGGCCCTTGATGCGCTCGAGCAGCGCGTCCAGGAGCTCCTCGTGCGAAGCCTCCGGGTGCTCCAGGTACCACTGCGCACCGGCCGCGACCTCGCGGAGGTTGTGCGGCGGGATGTTGGTGGCCATACCGACCGCGATGCCCGCCGAACCGTTGATCAGCAGGTTCGGGAAGCGCGCCGGGAGAACCACCGGCTCCTGGTTGCGGCCGTCGTAGTTGTCCTTGAAATCGACGGTCTCCTCGTCGATGTCCCGGACCATCTCCATGGACAGCGGCATCATCTTGCACTCGGTGTACCGCATCGCCGCGGCCGGGTCGTTGCCCGGAGAACCGAAGTTGCCGTTGGAGTCCACCAGCGGCATGCGCATCGACCAGTGCTGCGCAAGTCGCACGAGCGCGTCGTAGATCGAGGAGTCGCCGTGCGGGTGGTACGTACCCATGACGTCACCGACGACACGGGCGCACTTGTAGAAGCCCTTCTCGGGCCGGTAGCCGCCGTCGTACATCGCGTACAGCACCCGGCGGTGGACGGGCTTCAGACCGTCCCTCACGTCGGGCAGCGCACGCGACACGATGACGGACATCGCGTAGTCGAGGTAGGAGCGCTGCATCTCCGTCTCGAGCCCCACGGGCTCGACACGCATGCCCACACCCGCGATCGCGGGTTCCTCTTCAGGTGTCACAGGGGTGTTCTCGTCGGCCATTGCTGGTCAAAGTCCTTTCGAGCTGCGGCTTGCTTGTACGGCCGACTCAGATGTCGAGGAAGCGGACGTCCTTGGCGTTGCGCTGGATGAACGAGCGCCGCGCCTCGACGTCCTCACCCATCAGCACCGAGAACAGGTCGTCGGCCTGCGCCGCGTCGTCCAGCGTGACCTGGCCGAGCACCCGGTGGTCCTGGTCCATCGTCGTGATGCGCAGCTCCTCGGCGTTCATCTCGCCGAGACCCTTGAAGCGCTGGATCGAGTCTTCCTTGATCCGCTTGCCGTTCTGCTTGCCGAGCTCCACCAGAGCGTCGCGCTCACGGTCGGAGTACGCGTACTCGAAGTCGTCCCGGCCCCACTTGATCTTGTAGAGCGGCGGACGGGAGAGGTACACGTGCCCGGACTCGACCAGCGGCCGCATGAACCGGAACAGGAACGTCAGCAGCAGGGTGTTGATGTGCTGGCCGTCGACGTCGGCGTCCGCCATCAGAATGATCTTGTGATAGCGGAGCTTCTCGATGTCGAAGTCCTCGTGGACCCCGGTACCGAAGGCCGAGATCAGCGCCTGGACCTCGGTGTTCTGCAGGATCTTGTCGATCCTGGCCTTCTCGACGTTCAGGATCTTGCCTCGGATGGGCAGGATCGCCTGGTACATCGGATTACGGCCGGACTTCGCCGAGCCGCCGGCGGAGTCACCCTCGACGATGAAGATCTCGCACTTGGTCGGGTCGTTCGACTGGCAGTCGCTCAGCTTGCCCGGCAGCGAGGCGCTCTCCAGCAGCCCCTTACGGCGGGTCAGGTCACGCGCCTTACGGGCGGCGACACGCGCCGTGGACGCCGCGATGCCCTTGCGGATGATGTCCGCGGCCTCGTTGGGGTTCCGGTCGAACCAGTCCGTCAGCTGCTCGTGGACGACCTTCTGCACGAAGGTCTTGGCCTCCGTGTTGCCCAGCTTGGTCTTCGTCTGGCCCTCGAACTGCGGCTCGCCCAGCTTCACCGAGATGATCGCCGTCAGGCCCTCGCGGACGTCCTCACCCGTGAGGTTGTCGTCCTTCTCGCGCAGCAGCTTCTTGTCGCGCGCGTACCGGTTGACCAGAGAGGTCAGCGCCGCGCGGAAGCCCTCCTCGTGCGTACCGCCCTCGTGCGTGTGGATCGCGTTGGCGAAGGAGTAGACCCCCTCCGTGTACTGCGTGTTCCACTGCATCGCGATCTCGGCCGAGAGGAGTCGCTCCTTGTCCTCGGCCTCGATGTCGATCACCGACTGGTGAATGACGTCGCCCTTGCGGGAGTTCAGGTACTTCACGAAATCGACGATGCCGTTTTCGTAGTGGTACGTGACCGTGCGGGCGGCTTCCTCCTCGGCGGGCTCGACCGCGTCCGCGCTGTCCGCGCCCGCCGTCGCCTTCGCCGACTCCCGCTCGTCGGTGAGCTTGAGGGTGAGGCCCTTGTTGAGGAACGCCATCTCCTGGAAGCGGCGCGAGAGGGTCTCGAAGCTGTACTCGGTGGTCTCGAAGATGTCCCCGTCGGCCCAGAAGGTGACCGACGTACCGGACTCCTCGGTGGCCTCGTGCTGGGCCAGCGGGGCGGTCGGGACACCGAGCTTGTAGTCCTGGGTCCAGCGGTAGCCGTCCGTCTTGACCTCGACGGCGACCCGGGTGGACAGGGCGTTGACGACGGAGACGCCGACGCCGTGCAGACCGCCGGAGACGGCGTAGCCGCCGCCGCCGAACTTGCCGCCCGCGTGCAGGACGGTCAGTACGACCTCGACGGCCGGCTTTCCTTCGGACGGCACGATGCCGACCGGGATGCCACGGCCGTTGTCGATCACGCGCACCCCGCCGTCGGCGAGGATCGTGACGTCGATGGTGTCCGCGTGGCCGGCCATCGCCTCGTCGACCGAGTTGTCGACGACCTCTTGCACGAGGTGGTGGAGACCGCGCTCACCGGTCGAGCCGATGTACATACCAGGTCGCTTGCGGACCGCGTCCAGGCCCTCGAGGACCGTGATCGCGCTGGCGTCGTACGAGGCGGTGACCTCGCCGTGCGCACCGGCTGTGGACGGGTTGTTCTCGTTGGGGTTGCCGGAATCGGCCACGAAGCGCCCTTTCTGGCACAGCACAGGCCGTTCTCCGGGCAGGCGGGAGCGGCTGCGTCGTTCGGCTTGTATCGACGACTCCCGCACGGAAGCGGGATTGTCCATCAGTCTACCGGTAGCGCCGACATGAATGGGGGTTTGCCGGTACCTGAGTCCGCATGTGCCGCCCTGAATGAGCGCCTGCCGACTCCCCATATTCAGGAAGGGGCTCTGAGAGGCTCACGCGGGCATTGAGCGCTTCGGGCTGTCAACCTCCCACTACGGTGAGGGACGCCTCACACTCGCCACCCGGCACGAACCACCGCGCAACCGTGCAATCAGGTAGACAAGGACAAACCGCACAACGGCACCGAAGAGGGCTCTCCGCCCATCACAAATCCCCGGCGCCGGCCGTGATCACAGAAGCCCTGAGCAGGAAAACCCCTGCTCAGCCGTATGTGTCCCCCGGGCCCGTACTCCCCGGCGCCCGCAGCGGACCGAATTTGCGCTGCGGCCCTCCAGGCCCCAGCACCTTGATCATTCTCACCGTGCCATGACCCAGATCCGTGTTCAGCCTGGCCACCAGCTGCGGCGCCAGCAGCCGCAGCTGAGTCGCCCACGCCGTCGAATCGCACTGGACCGTCAGCACCCGCTCGGCCGGGTCCTCGTCGTACCGCAGCGGCACACAGTGATTGGCCAGATCGTCGCCCACGATCTGCGACCACCGGCCCATCACACCGCCCACGGCCGCCGGAGTCTCCCAGCCCCGCTCAGTGATCAACCGGTTGATCGCCGACCCCAGAGCCAACGGATCACGGCCGTCGGACCGCGCGCCCGACCTCAGCCCACCGCCACGCCTGGCCTGCTTCTTCTGCTGCGCCGCATCACCACGGGCACGGGCCTGCTCCTTCGCCGCACGCAGCGCCACCCGCGCCAGATCGACACCCGACACCTCGGGCTGCTTCGCCGCCGCACCGCTCACCGGATCCGGCAACGCCCGCCCGCCGTTCTCTCCCCGGCCGCTCACAGCCGCTCCACCTCACCAGCGGACACCGCGTACCGAGCACCGGCCAGCACACCCGGGACGTCGTCGTCGACCGCCGCCGTGACCAGCACCTGCTCGCCCGGGGCCACCAGCTCGGCCAGCCGCTCACGACGCCGCGCGTCGAGCTCGGCGAACACGTCGTCCAGCACGAGCACCGGCTCATTGCCCTCGGAGCGCAACAGGTCGTACGAGGCCAGCCGCAGCGCCAGCGCGTACGACCAGGACTCCCCGTGGCTCGCGTACCCCTTCGCCGGCATCCCGCGCAGTCCCAGCACCAGATCGTCACGATGCGGACCGACCAGGGTCACGCCTCGCTCGATCTCCTGCTTACGGGCCTGGACGAGCGCCGCCATCACCTGCTCGTACAGCTCCTCGCGGGTGCGCGCGGGCTCCACGTCGGCACCGACCGAGCTGCGGTACTCCAGCGTCACCGGACCACCGCCCGGCGCCACGTCCGCGTACGCCTTGTCCGCCAGCGGCTGCAGCGTCGCGATCAGGTCCAGGCGCTGGGCCAGCAGCTCTGCCCCCACCTGGCCCAGATGCTGGTCCCACACGTCCAGCGTGGACAGATCCATCGACCGGCCACCGTGCCGGCGGGCCATCGCCGCGGACTTCAGCAGGGTGTTGCGCTGCTTCAGCACCCGGTCGTAATCGGACCGGACGCCTGCCATCCGCGGCGAACGCGCCGTGATCAGCTCGTCCAGGAAGCGCCGACGCTCACCCGGGTCGCCCTTCACCAGGGCCAGATCCTCGGGAGCGAACAGCACGGTCCGCACTATCCCCAGGACGTCACGGGGCCTGACCTGCGACGACCGATTGATGCGGGCTCGATTGGCACGACCCGGATTGAGCTCGAGCTCGATCAGCTGTGACCGCTCGCCCTGAGTGACCGCCGCCCGGACGACGGCACGCTCCGCACCCATCCGCACCAGAGGGGCATCGGACGACACCCGATGGCTGCCGAGCGTCGAGAGATAGCCGACGGCCTCCACCAGATTGGTCTTGCCCTGGCCGTTGGCCCCCACGAACGCGGTGACGCCCGGGTCGAGAGGAACCTCGACCCGGGCGTACGAGCGGAAGTCGGCCAGCGAGAGATGCGTGACGTGCATGTTCGCCGACCCTTTCCGACCTCGTGCTCTGCGTTTCTGCCGTGCTGCGTACTACTACTTCTTGTTCTCGACCGCGTGCCCGCCGAACTGGTTGCGCAGCGCGGCGATCATCTTCATCTGCGGGGAGTCGTCCTGCCGCGAGGCGAACCGGGCGAACAGGGACGCCGTGATCGCGGGCAGCGGCACCGCGTTGTCGATGGCGGCCTCGACCGTCCACCGGCCCTCACCGGAGTCGGCGGCGAACCCACGGAGCTTGTCGAGGTGCTCGTCGTCGTCCAGCGCGTTGACCGCCAGGTCGAGCAGCCAGGAACGGATGACCGTGCCCTCCTGCCAGGAGCGGAAGACCTCACGCACGTCCGTGACGGAGTCGACCTTCTCCAGCAGCTCCCAGCCCTCGGCGTAGGCCTGCATCATGGCGTACTCGATGCCGTTGTGAACCATCTTCGCGAAGTGGCCGGCACCGACCTTGCCCGCGTGGACGGAGCCGAAGTCACCCTCGGGCTTGAGCGCGTCGAAGACCGGCTGCACCTTCGCCACGTTCGCGGCGTCGCCGCCGTACATCAGGGCGTAGCCGTTCTCCAGGCCCCAGACGCCACCGGAGACACCGCAGTCGACGAAGCCGATGCCCTTGATGCCCAGCTCCACGGCGTGCTTCTCGTCGTCGGTCCAGCGGGAGTTCCCGCCGTCCACGACGATGTCGCCCGGGGAGAGCAGCTCGGCCAGCTCGTCGATGGTGGACTGGGTCGCGGCGCCCGCCGGAACCATCACCCATACGACGCGCGGACCCTTGAGCTTGCCCACAAGCTCTTCGAGGCTGTGGACATCGGCGACGTCCGGGTTGCGGTCGTAACCGATGACGGTGTGGCCTGCGCGGCGGATGCGCTCGCGCATGTTGCCGCCCATCTTGCCGAGGCCGACGAGACCGAGCTCCATCAGAGATTCCTTAAGCGTTGTGCCGATTCGTACCCGGGACCGAGCCTACGCCCGGCCGGGGACAGCGCGGCGGGCCTGCTCAGCGCTGAGCGTGCCCGCCGGAAGCTGCCGTGACAGGAACGATCGCCGGATCAGCCGGAGAGGCGGACCGGCATGATCAGGTACTTGTACGCGGCGTCCGCCTCGGCGTCGACGGCGGGACGGCCGCTCAGCAGGGCGGGCTTGGTGGACGTCGTGAAGGAGAGCTGGGCGACCGGGGAGTCGATCGCGCTGAGCCCGTCCAGCAGGAACGTCGGGTTGAAGGCGATCGAGATGTCGTCACCCTCGAGCACGGCGTCGACGCGCTCCACAGCCTGTGCGTCGTCGCTGGAACCCGCCTCCAGGATCAGCACACCCTGTTCGAAGCTGAGCCGCACCGGGGTGTTCCGCTCGGCGACGAGGGCCACACGCTTGACGGCTTCCACGAACGGGGCGGTCTCGATGACCGCGACCGAGTTGAACTCGGTGGGGAAGAGCGTCCGGTACTTCGGCAGGTCGCCCTCGAGGAGCCGCGTCGTCGTGCGACGGCCCGCTCCCTCGAAACCGATCAGGCCTTCACCGGCACCCGAGCTCGAAAGCGCCAGCGTCACCGTGTCACCGCTGGTCAGCGCCTTGGCGGTGTCCAGGAGCGTCTTGGCGGGCACCAGGGCGACGGCAGAGGCGTCCGGGTTCTCCGGCTTCCACAGGAACTCACGGACCGCGAAGCGGTAGCGGTCGGTCGAGGCCAGGGTGACGGTGTCGCCCTCGATCTCGATCCGGACACCCGTGAGGACGGGCAGCGTGTCGTCACGGCCGGCTGCGATGGCGACCTGGGCCGCGGCCGAGGCGAAGACCTCACCCGGGACGGTGCCGGTCGCGGTCGGCATCTGCGGCAGTGCCGGGTACTCCTCCACAGGCAGTGTGTGGAGTGTGAATCGGGAGGAGCCGCACGCCACCGTCGCCCGCACACCGTCGGTGGAAATCTCCACCGGCCGGTTCGGAAGGGCGCGGCAGATGTCGGCGAGGAGCCGGCCGGAGACGAGCACCGTGCCTTCCTCCTCGATCTCGGCGTCCACAGAGACCTTGGCCGAGACCTCGTAGTCGAAGCTCGAGAAGCTGAGGGCTCCGTCACCGGCCTTCAGCAGAAGGCCCGCAAGAACGGGCGCCGGCGGACGGGCCGGGAGGCTGCGGGCCACCCAGGCCACCGCCTCCGCGAGTACATCGCGCTCCACCCGGATCTTCACCGGAACCGCCTCCTGCTGTTGCTCGCTCGCCCTGCTGGCCTTCGTCGTCTGATTCGGGGTCTCCCTGCCGAAGGGCTGAGGGGAGGACGCCGGGGTCCAGTCTGACGTACGGCACCGACACTCGTTGCTGCTCGGGGTCAAGTCGCGACAAGCGGTCCTCGGAGGTCCCGGCCCAAGTTGTGCACAGGCCCCACTTCGAAGCGGATTCCTGGCTAACTCTGAGTGGCAGTAGTAGTAGGGCCTGTGGAAACCGTGGATAACGTCGTTTCCGCAGGTCAGTGCCCGTTTTTTGTCCACCGACCCTGTGGGCGGCACCGGTGGACAACTTGGTGTTTCTGTGGACACCCGAAAGTTCTGCACACCCGATGCACAGGCGGGGGTGACTTCTCCCCAGGGCTGTCCCCAGCTTTACCCACGTTCCCCACAGCCCAACCGAGCTCCTTGGTGTGACGCCTTTCACTCTCGGCAGTGAAAGCGGGTGTTGAGTTGCCGAACAGTGGACAGGGGTGTGGAGAAGCTGGGGACAACATGGCCCAGCCTGTGGGCCGACGGTGGACAACATCATCGAGCCCCTGTGGACGAAAAATCTGTCCACAGGCTGTGGATCATCGTTGACCACAAATCCCCAGGCATGTGACCTGGCCTGATGGAGTATCGACAGCGCGCCCTGTGGATGCAATCTGGACAACTTCACAGTCCCCAGGCTGTGGATGCCCAATTCCTCATGGATCTGTGGAGAAGGGCATGTTCGCGGACCGTATTCGAACACTCAGGGTGTCTCGAGCGGGTGCGGCCTGGCTCGGAGCGGGCAGCGCGCGGGTCGGACGGACGTCCGGGAGGGTCTCCGCGGAGGCTTTTCTGTCTTCTCCGACGGCCGCCGGGCGGCTTCTCATGGCCTCCTGGCGAAGCTCCGCGGTCCGGCTTTCCGCAGCACCTGTCGGTCCGGCGCCCTCGTACGGCAGCGGTGGTCCGGCTTCCGGATGACGAAAAGCGCCCCGCGAGGACTCCTTGTGGTCCTTGCGGGGCGCCCCGGGTTCGCTGCGGAGGGCCGGCTCGTCAGCCGTTCTTGATGCGGTTGGTGAGCTCGGTGACCTGGTTGTAGATGGAACGCCGCTCCGCCATGAGCGCACGGATCTTCCGGTCGGCGTGCATCACGGTCGTGTGGTCGCGTCCGCCGAACTGGGCACCGATCTTGGGCAGCGAGAGGTCCGTCAGCTCGCGGCACAGATACATGGCGATCTGGCGCGCCGTCACCAGCACGCGGCTGCGGGAGGATCCGCAGAGATCCTCCACCGTGAGACCGAAGTAGTCGGCGGTGGCCGCCATGATGGCCGGCGCGGTGATCTCGGGCGCCGAGTCCTCGCCGCCCGGGATGAGGTCCTTGAGGACGATCTCGGTCAGGCCGAGATCCACGGGCTGCCGGTTGAGGCTGGCGAAGGCGGTCACGCGGATCAGCGCACCCTCGAGCTCGCGAATGTTGCGCGAGATGCGGGAGGCGATGAACTCGAGTACCTCGGGCGGTGCGTTGAGCTGCTCCTGCACCGCCTTCTTGCGGAGGATCGCGATACGCGTCTCCAGCTCGGGCGGCTGCACGTCGGTGGTGAGTCCCCACTCGAAGCGGTTGCGCAGCCGGTCCTCGAGCGTCACCAGCTGCTTCGGCGGCCGGTCCGAGGACAGCACGATCTGCTTGTTGGCGTTGTGGAGCGTATTGAAGGTGTGGAAGAACTCCTCCTGCGTCGACTCCTTGCTCGCCAGGAACTGGATGTCGTCGACCAGAAGGATGTCCACGTCGCGGTACCGCTTGCGAAAGGTGTCGCCCTTGCCGTCGCGGATCGAGTTGATGAACTCGTTGGTGAACTCCTCGGAGCTCACGTACCGCACGCGGGTACCCGGGTAGAGGCTCCGCGCGTAGTGCCCGATGGCATGGAGCAGGTGGGTCTTGCCCAGCCCCGACTCCCCGTAGATGAAGAGGGGGTTGTACGCCTTCGCCGGCGCCTCGGCCACGGCTACCGCCGCCGCGTGAGCGAAGCGGTTGGAAGCGCCGATGACGAAGGTGTCGAAGAGGTACTTGGGATTCAGCCTGGCGTGCGGCTCACCGGGACCGGGTGCGGGTGCGGGCTGGGCACCCATGGGGCCGGGTCCGCCGCCACCGGTACGTCCGGTGCCGGGTCCGCCCTGACGGTGCTGGGGCTGCTGGTCCTGCAGATCATGACGGTCGCGCGCGTCCCGCTGCTGCTCGTAGCCCTGGCGCTCCGGCGGCTGCGGCCGGTAGTCGTGCTGAGGCTGCTGGGGCCGGGGGTTCGCGTACGGATCGCGGTCCTGGTACCCGCCGTGCCGGGGCTGCTGCCAGGAGAGGTCCTCCTGGGAGCGGGGCCAGGCGCCGGGCTCGGGGCGCTGCTGCTGGTAGTCCGGGTAGGCGGGACGGGCTGTCGGCATGCCGTCGTCGGAGGGACGGTGGCCGTAGTTGTCGTACCCGTCGTTGTGCGAGGGGTCGTCGCGCTGTGGCCCCTGGTAGCGGTGGGACTGCTGGCCTTGATGCGACTGGTGCATCGGGGGTGCGGGCGGGGCGGAGGGCTCGCCCGCGGAGTCGTCGACGGTGATCGCGATCCGGATCGGCCGGCCGCACTCACGGGTGAGCGTCTCGCTGATGAGCGGCGCGAGCCGGCCCTCCAGGACGCGCTTGCCCCATTCGTTGGGTACGGCCAGTAGTGCGGTGTCAGCGACGAGTGCCAGCGGCTGGCAGCGCTCGATCCACTGCTTGTCCTTCGGCTCGATGCCCTGCTGGCCCTCCCCGAGGAGTTGTTCCAGCACTCGTGGCCACACTGCGGCAAGATCGGCAGGTACGTCAGCCACAAGGCACGCTCTCTCGCATGTCCCACGAATGTGTGGTTCTCGGGACGGGATGGGTCGGGTCGGGTGAGGCCCGGCAGGTCGGAAGGAAAGGAACCGGAGTTCAGCCACGGTAGTCAGGGCGACCCGCGCGGTTCAAGTTGTTGTCCACAGGCTGTGTATAGACAGGGGGTGGCGCGGAGCCGGTTTGACCGGATGGCGTAGCCGCGCGTACCGTGACCAGGTCGAGTTGTCGATGGCTGCTGCCGCCTGCCTCCGATGGGCAAAGATCACGATCTGTGATTGTGAAGCGGTGCACTAAGGCGTTTACGCGAGTTCCTCGTGGGCGCACGGTGACAGCCAGGCGATGTCCCGCCAACACACGAATCATTTCTGGAGCCCCCGAGTGAGCAAGCGCACCTTCCAGCCGAACAACCGTCGTCGCGCCAAGACCCACGGCTTCCGGCTTCGCATGCGTACCCGTGCCGGCCGCGCGATTCTCGCGAACCGCCGTGGCAAGGGTCGCACCAACCTGTCCGCCTGATCGCGGCCAGGTCATGACGTGCTGCCTACCGAGAATCGGCTGAGGCGGCGCGAGGACTTCGCGACCGCGGTACGCCGAGGACGTCGGGCCGGACGCCCGCTACTCGTCGTACATCTACGCAGCGGTGCCACGGACCCGCACGTGACTGGGGAGAGTGCTTCCCCGCCACGTGCGGGTTTCGTTGTCAGCAAAGCAGTGGGTGGAGCGGTCGTGCGCACCGCGGTGAAGCGGAAGCTTCGCCATCTGGTCCGCGATCGGCTGGCTCAGCTGCCCCCCGGTAGCCTTGTTGTCGTACGAGCGCTGCCCGGATCGGGTGACGCCGACCATGCACAGCTGGCCCGAGACCTGGATGCCGCTCTGGAGCGGCTGCTGGGAGGGGGCGCGCGATGAAGTACCCGCTGCTGGCTCTCATCAAGCTGTACCAGTGGACGATCAGCCCACTCCTCGGGCCTGTCTGCCGCTACTACCCGTCGTGTTCCCACTATGGATATACGGCGATCGACCGGCACGGTGCGATCAAGGGAACTGCGCTGACGGCATGGCGCATTCTCCGTTGCAATCCGTGGTCACCCGGCGGCGTGGATCACGTACCGCCACGCAAACGTCCGCGCTGGCACGAACTGCTGCGCAGCCATGTGCGTGGTGGCAAGGGCGGGGACTCCGCCGCCGATGTGCCTGCCGGGGGGCCGGTCTCCGAACCCCTGAGCCCGGCCACAGAGACCTCGCCCAAAGCTCAAGGAGCCTGATTAGTGGACACGATTGCCAGCCTGTTCAGCTTTATCACCACACCTGTTTCGTGGGTCATCGTCCAGTTCCACAAGTTGTACGGGGCGCTCTTCGGCGACGACACGGGCTGGGCCTGGGGCCTGTCCATCGTGTCCCTGGTGGTTCTGATCCGGATCTGTCTGATCCCGCTTTTTGTTAAGCAGATCAAGTCGACCCGGAACATGCAGGTGCTCCAGCCGAAGATGAAGGCGATCCAGGAGCGCTACAAGAACGACAAGCAGCGTCAGTCCGAAGAGATGATGAAGCTGTACAAGGAGACGGGTACCAACCCGCTCTCCTCGTGCTTGCCCATCCTGGCGCAGTCGCCGTTCTTCTTCGCCCTGTACCACGTGCTGTCGTCCATCGCCTCGGGCAAGACGATCGGTGTGATCGACCAGCCGCTGCTCGACAGCGCCCGTCAGGCGCACATCTTCGGCGCTCCGCTGGCCGCGAAGTTCATGGACAGCGAAGAGAAGGTCGCCGCGCTCGGCGCCTCGCTGACCGACGTCCGAGTCGTCACCGCGATCATGATCGTGATGATGTCGGCGTCGCAGTTCTTCACCCAGCGCCAGCTGATGACGAAGAACGTCGACCTGACGGTGAAGACCCCGTACATGCAGCAGCAGAAGATGCTGATGTACATCTTCCCGCTGATCTTCGCCGTCATGGGCATCAACTTCCCCGTCGGTGTCCTCGTGTACTGGCTGACCACCAACGTCTGGACCATGGGTCAGCAGATGTACGTGATCAACCAGAACCCGACGCCGGGCAGCAAGGCGCAGGACCAGTACCTGGGCCGTCTGCTGAAGAGCGTGACCGCTCATGGCCAGGTGCGCGGCAGGACGAGGCGCAACACCGTGAAGCGGATCGTCGTCAAGGGTCCTGACCGCAACGACATCGAGCGCAAGTTCATCACCGGTCTGGCCAAGCTGGGTCTCGCGGCTCAGGAGGACGGGACGGTGGCGAAGAGCGAAACCGCCGTTGCCGAAGCCGAGGGCGGTGCTGCGGCGAAGCGGCAGCAGCCCAAGCGCCAGACGAAGGCGAAGCGCCAGACTGCCGCAACGCATCCGGGTGCGGCCAAGGACTCCGGTTCCGCCGAGCCGGAACCCAAGACGTCGCTCGAGAAGCAGGACGACAATCCGAAGCCGGCGGGCAAGCCCGCGTCCGGCTCCTCACGCCAAGCCAAGTCCGGACAGCGCAAGGGCCCGCAGCGGCCCAAGCACCCGTCCAAGAAGTAAGAAGGAGTCCATCCGTGACGGAAGGCACCACCACCACGGCCGCTGAGGGCAGCGACACTCTGACCCGCCTGGAGCAGGAAGGGGAGATCGCGGCCGACTATCTCGAAGGTCTGCTCGACATCGCCGACCTCGACGGCGACATCGACATGGATGTCGAGGCGGACCGGGCTGCGGTCTCGATCATCAGCGACTCGGCGCGCGAACTGCAGAAGCTTGTGGGCCGCGACGGTGAGGTGCTGGAGGCGCTTCAGGAGCTGACGCGCCTGGCCGTTCACCGGGAGACCGGTGACCGTAGCCGTCTGATGCTGGACATTGCCGGCTTCCGTGCCAAGAAGCGGGAAGTTCTTGCCGCCCTGGGTGCCAAGGCCGCAGATGAGGTCAAGAGCTCCGGTGAACCGGTGAAGCTGGACCCGATGACGCCCTTCGAGCGCAAGGTCGTGCACGACGCGATCGCGGCCGCAGGTCTGCGCAGCGAGTCCGAGGGCGAGGAGCCGCAGCGCTTCGTCGTCGTACTCCCTGCCTGAGGGATCCTTGTACTGTCGGCCCCGTCTGTTCGCAGGCGGGGCCGATCTTTGTCAGCCTGATAGTCAGCCACCCACAGTGCGTTAGTGCGGTACGGAAGGACGGTCCCCGTGACGGAGGCAGCAGAACTCCCTCAGGCGCCCATGGAGGCGCAGGCGGTATTCGGTGAGTTCCTCCCAGAGGCTGTCCGGTACGCGGAGCTGCTCGCGGATGCGGGGGTCAAGCGGGGTCTGATCGGTCCTCGCGAGGTCCCGCGACTGTGGGAGCGTCACCTGCTGAACTGCGCGGTGCTCTCCGAGGTGGTTCCGGAGGGCGTCACGGTGTGCGACGTGGGGTCCGGGGCGGGGCTTCCCGGCATTCCACTGGCTCTGGTGCGCCCTGATCTGAAGATCACGCTGCTCGAGCCGCTTCTGAGGCGGACCAACTTCCTTCAGGAGGTCGTCGAGCTGCTGGGCCTGGATCATGTGACGGTCGTCCGCGGCCGGGCCGAGGAGGTGCTCGGGACCCTGCAGCCTGTCCATGTGGTGACCGCCCGGGCCGTGGCCCCCCTGGACCGCCTCGCCGGCTGGGGTGTGCCCCTCCTGCGTCCCTATGGGGAGATGCTGGCACTCAAGGGAGGCACGGCCGAGGAGGAGATCCAGGGAGCTCGTGCTGCCCTGAGCAAGCTCGGTGTGGTGGAGACCGAGGTGCTGCATGCCGGTGAAGGCGTCGTTGATCCGTTGTCCACCGTGGTGCGTGTGGTCGTCGGGGAGAGCCCCGGCGGTGTGAGGTTCGCCGCAAAGCGGGCCAAGGCAGCGAGGGCGGGCAGGGCGCGCCGACGTCGTTGAGTCGCTCCGATCCCGTTGGTACAGCTAGCGATTTCTGCCGTTTTTAGCCATGTGGGCTGTTTATGGGTGATGCTCCGCTAAAGCAGTCATATGTGACTGCTGCGGAGTGTCGGGAGTCCGCCGCTGTCCTGCGCATGCATCGTGTTTCACGTGAAACGTCGCTCTCTGCTGCAGGGAATTATCGGCCGCGGTCGTGCGGCTGCCACACCGCGCGGCCGCAAGCCCGTACGGGCTACCGAGTTGTCCACAGAAGTGGATTCATCCACAGAACAGTCGGCCTCGCTGGTTCACGACCCCGAAAGCATGGCAGGCTCTGTTCATTGCGAGCCTGAAGTCGAGGAGAGTGAATCCTTGCGGTCCGACGCCAACATCGCGGGGCCGATGACCGACCCGGTCCCCGGTCCCCGATCCGAGTCCTCGGGGGACGGTGTTTCACGTGAAACACTGCCGCCCATGGACGACACACCCATCGGTCGTGCAGCCCAGCTGGCGGTCGAGGCTCTCGGCCGCGCCGGCGAGGGTCTGCCCCGCCCTGACCAGACGCGCGTCATGGTGGTTGCCAACCAGAAGGGTGGAGTGGGCAAGACGACCTCGACGGTCAACCTTGCTGCTTCGCTCGCGCTCCATGGCGCACGTGTCCTGGTGGTGGACCTCGACCCGCAGGGCAATGCCTCCACGGCTCTGGGGATCGACCACCACGCCGAAGTTCCATCCATCTATGACGTCCTGGTGGAGAGCATGCCGCTCTCCGAAGTGGTTCAGCCCGTCCCGGACGTCGAAGGTCTCTTCTGTGCCCCGGCCACCATCGATCTCGCCGGTGCGGAGATCGAACTGGTGTCACTGGTGGCACGGGAGAGTCGACTGCAGCGGGCGATCCAGGCGTACGAGCAGCCGCTGGACTACATCCTCATCGACTGCCCGCCTTCGCTCGGTCTGCTGACGGTCAACGCGCTCGTTGCCGGAGCCGAGGTGCTCATCCCTATTCAGTGCGAGTACTACGCGCTGGAGGGCCTCGGTCAGTTGCTGCGAAATGTTGACCTGGTGCGAGGCCATCTCAACCCGGATCTTCACGTGTCGACGATCCTGCTGACCATGTACGACGGCAGGACCAGGCTTGCTTCGCAGGTGGCGGAGGAAGTCCGTAGTCACTTCGGTAACGAGGTGCTGCGGACGAGCATTCCGCGTTCGGTGCGCATCTCGGAAGCTCCGAGTTACGGGCAGACCGTGCTGACCTATGATCCGGGATCCAGTGGATCCCTTTCCTATCTCGAGGCTGCCCGAGAAATCGCCCTGAGGGGCGTGGGGATGCATTACGAGGCCGAGCATGCCCACACGGGCAGCAAGAACAGCCAGCAGAGCAATTCGGAGGGCATGCGGTGAGTGAGCGTCGTAGAGGGTTGGGGCGTGGGCTCGGTGCTCTGATCCCCGCAGCTCCGCAGGAGAAGCAGGTGACGTCTCCCGGGGCTGGGGCTGGTCAGGGAGGTGCGCTCCCGGTGATGACGGCCGAGCGGGGTGTGGCCGCGGCGAAGGTGACTGCGCTGCCTTCCGGCCCGATGGTGCCGGAGCCGAGTGGTCCTGTGTCGGAAGGGGAGAGCGTTCCGGGGTCGGCCGAGTCTGCCGGTGCGTACTTCGCGGAAGTTCCTCTTGACTCGATCACGCCGAACCCGAGACAGCCTCGTGAGGTATTCGACGAGGACGCTCTGGCCGAGCTGGTCACCTCCATCAAGGAGGTCGGTCTCCTCCAGCCCGTCGTCGTGCGCGCGGTGGCAGACGGTCGCTACGAGCTCATCATGGGCGAGCGTCGCTGGAGGGCCTGCGGCGAGGCAGGTCTGGAACGGATCCCTGCGATCGTCCGGGCGACCGACGACGAGAAGCTGCTTCTGGACGCGCTCCTGGAGAACCTTCACCGGGCTCAGCTGAACCCCTTGGAGGAGGCAGCGGCGTACGACCAGCTGCTGAAGGACTTCAAGTGCACGCACGACCAGCTCGCGGACCGGATCGGGCGGTCACGTCCGCAGGTGTCCAACACCCTGCGTCTGCTCCGTCTCTCGCCGCCGGTCCAGCGCAGGGTTGCCGCAGGTGTCATCTCGGCCGGTCACGCTCGGGCGCTCCTCTCGGTGGACGACTCCGATGAGCAGGACCGCTTGGCTCACCGGATCGTGGCCGAGGGGCTGTCGGTTCGTGCGGTCGAGGAGATCGTGAACCTCCTGGGTTCCGAGCCCACGAGCTCCGCCAAGCCGAAGGGGCCCCGTGCCGGAGCACGGCTCTCGCCGGCTCTGACCGATCTGGCATCGCGGCTCTCGGACCGTTTCGAGACGCGGGTGAAGGTCGACCTGGGCCAGAAGAAGGGGAAGATCGTCGTCGAGTTTGCTTCGATGGAGGATCTGGACCGCATCCTTGGCAGCCTCGCCCCTGGTGAGGGACGTGTGCTGGATCGGAACGTCTCAGAGGAGCAGGAAGAGCACGACGAGGGCTGAGGCCTGATGAAGACCTGAGGGGCGGTCTGTGTTCCGGAAGTTCTCGGAACACAGACCGCCCCTTTGCTCGCTCTCGGTATCCGCATCACCTCTGGGTGGATACGATGCGTTCTGGTATGGCGTATCCACCGTGATCCACCTCAGAGGAGGCGGGGGCCGTGCGATCAGTGAATCGCAGCCACCTGGTGTCAGTCGGGTTGGGGCTAGGTGCTGTCGGGGGGTTTGTAGGCAGCCTCTTCCGAGAACGGAGTGCGCTGGCAGCCGCACGTGATGCGGCGGGCGAAGGAAGTGAGGGACCGCCTTCATGGGGCGTCGGCTTGTACCGCTCACACTGGACAACCTTCCGGATCTCCCCAGGCGTTGCCGCTCGTGTGTCTTCTGGGAACTTGATCCGGTCAGCGGGGAAGCCGCGGTAAAAGCAGGAAGACCTGAGCTGGAGAAAGAAGCCTGGATCTCCGCCGTGCTGCTGGAGTGGGGTTCCTGCGGCCGGGTCGTCTATGTGGATGAAGTACCGGTCGGCTTCGTTCTCTATGCGCCTCCCGCGTATGTCCCGGGGTCGATGGCGTTTCCGACCAGCCCTGTCTCCCCCGACGCGGCCCAGCTGATGACTGCGTTGATCATGCCGGAGTTCCAGGGCCAGGGACTGGGACGGGTCATGGTGCAGACAGTTGCCAAGGATCTGCTGCGACGGGGCTTCAAGGCGATCGAGGCCTTTGGCGATGCCCGCTGGAAGGAGCCGGCCTGTGTGCTGCCGGCGGATCATCTGCTCGCTGTCGGCTTCAAGACGGTGCGACCTCATCCCACGCATCCGCGGCTGAGGCTGGAGCTGCGTACGACGCTCTCCTGGAAGGAGGACGTCGAGTTGGCGCTGGACAGACTGCTGGGGGCGGTCCAGAAGGAACCTGCCCTGCGGCCGCTGTAGCTGTGGTCGAGCTCGGTCCGTTTCCCGGGCGATCAGTCCCGATCAGATGGCGGGGAGCATGCGAAACGGGCCCACCCCGAAGGGTGGGCCCGTTTCACGTGAAACAGTGCGGTCGCTGGTACTACTTGCCGATGAAGCCTTCGAGGTCGCGGAGGATCGCGGCCTTCGGCTTGGCACCGACGATGGTCTTGGCGACCTCGCCGCCCTGGTAGACGTTGAGCGTCGGGATGGACATCACGCCGTACTTCGCCGCGGTGGCGGGGTTCTCGTCGATGTTGAGCTTGACGATCTCGATCTGGTCGCCGTGCTCAGCTGCGATGGCCTCCAGCGAAGGGGCGATCTGGCGGCACGGGCCGCACCAGGCAGCCCAGAAGTCCACCAGCACAGGCTTCTCGTTCTTCAGGACGTCCTCGTCGAAGGAGTCGTCAGTCACGTTCTTCAGGGCGCCGGCCACGGCGGCCTCCTTAACTTCGCGGGGTGTGGGGGTGAGGTGAGGCGTCGGTCAGACCGCGGGGGTCTTCTCCGGCTCGGCGAGCTTCTCGTCGGCCAGTGCCGAAAGGAAGCGCTCGGCGTCGAGAGCGGCGGAGCAGCCGGTCCCGGCGGCAGTGATGGCCTGTCGGTAGGTGTGGTCGACGACGTCTCCTGCGCCGAAGACACCGGACAGGTTCGTGCGCGTGGAGGGTGCTTCGACCTTGAGGTAACCCTCGTCGTCGAGGTCGAGCTGCCCCTTGAAGAGCTCCGTGCGCGGGTCATGGCCGACGGCGATGAACAGGCCGGTCACCGGGAGCTCGGACGTCTCGCCGGTCTTGGTGTTGCGCAGGGTCAGACCGGAGAGCTTCTGCTCGCCGTGAACCGTGGCGACCTCGCTGTCCCAGGCGAACTTGATCTTCGGGTCGGCGAAGGCGCGCTCCTGCATGGCCTTGGAGGCACGCAGGGTGTCGCGGCGGTGAATGATCGTGACGGACTTCGCGAAGCGGGAGAGGAAGGTCGCCTCTTCCATCGCTGTGTCGCCACCGCCGACCACGGCGATGTCCTGGTCCTTGAAGAAGAAGCCGTCGCAGGTGGCACACCAGGAGACGCCACGTCCGGAGAGCGCGTCCTCGTTGGGCAGGCCGAGCTTGCGGTGCTGGGATCCCGTGGTGACGATGACTGCCTTGGCGCGGTGGACCGTGCCTGCGGTGTCGGTGACCGTCTTGACGTCGCCGGAGAGGTCGACGGAGATCACATCGTCGGGGATCAGCTCGGCGCCGAAGCGCTCGGCCTGGGCGCGCATGTTGTCCATGAGCTCGGGGCCCATGATCCCGTCCTGGAAGCCCGGGAAGTTCTCCACGTCGGTGGTGTTCATGAGCGCACCGCCCGCAGTGACGGCGCCCTCGAACACCAGCGGCTTCAACGACGCGCGAGCGGTATACAGGGCGGCGGTGTAACCAGCCGGCCCGGAGCCGATGATGATCACATTACGGACGTCGCTCACGGGTTTCTTCCTCGTCTCTGCAGACTGCCACTGCCTACTGGGGTCGGTTCCACGACTCTCACCCCACCCAACGGATCCTACGGGGCATGCATTCCCGCTATGCCGGAGCAACTCCCGGCACGGTGCTCAGGGACGCGTGTAGGAGTGGGTGAGCAGCAGCTGTCCCTTTGTCGCGGGAGCGGCCCCGACGCACGCTGCGTCGACCACATAGGCCTGTACGCGGCTCGGGTCGGTCGCGTGGGGCAGGACGACGAGGAATGCCGCTGTGCCCTGGTAGCTGCCGTGCTCCACCGCCAGAGCCGGGGCGCTACGGCCGGTGCCCTGCTGGACGCAGGGGGGCACGTCGACGACGGGCGTGCGCAGGGGATTCCGGGGTGTCGCCGAGTCGGGGGACATGTTCTGCGGGGATGACTTGGTGTCGACGGACGGCTTTGTCCCGTCGGCTTCCGCGGTCTTCGATGCCTCTGCTTCGCCGAGCAGCTGATGGACCTGGCCTTCGAGCGTGTCCACGGAGAAGTCCCGCTTGCTGTCCTCTGCGGCGCTGGATGCCCTGTCGGCGGAGTTCTGAGCCGGTTGGACCGACTGCAGCAGGAAGACGCCCATACCGACGACCGCCGCTCCGAAGGCAGTTCCGAGAATCACCGTGCGGCGACGGCGCCGGGCGGGACGCCGACCGGGGCCGGTGGCACCCCGGGGCCGGCCTGACGGGCGGTCCACGACAGTGGGCTCCGCAGGCTGCTCGTATGTTTCACGTGAAACAGGAGCGATGGCTCCGGGAGACGCTTCGGCCTGCGCGAGGCTTTCGGAGGCCAGCGCCGCATCGATCCGGGCAGCAACGTCCTCGGGCATCTGCTGGTCGGCGGGAAGGTCTCCGAGAAGTGAGCGGATCTCTTCCAGCGAGGAGTGGATGTCGTCGCACTGCGTGCACGTGTCGATGTGGCGGCGGACATCGGCGGTGCGGGAGGGGGAGAGGAGCCCCTCGGTGAGGTCGGAGATCTCTTCGATGTCCGGGTGCTGAGCTGTGTCGGCCGTGGATGTCATGCGTGCCCACCTCCGCCCTTCACAGCAGCAGGATCGCTTGATCCTGCATCTCTTGGTCCCGACGCAGGTGGGACGGATGTCCCCGGCGTCCGGTTCCTTTCCATGACGCTGTCCCCGTTGTTACTGCGTAGATGGGTGAGCAGGGGGAGCAGTCTTGCTCGTCCGCGCGCGCAGCGGCTCTTCACGGTGCCGGTCGGCACGTCGAGGATGCGAGCGGCCTCCGCGACGGGATAAGCCTGCATATCGACGAGCACGAGCGCCGCCCGTTGTTCTGCGGGGAGAGTGGACAGCGCTGCCAGGAGTTCGCGGTGGAGGTCCTGCCTTTCGGCGGGCGCCTCGGCAGATTCGTGCGGCTCCAGCAGCTGGTCGAGCCGCTCCGCGTCATCGACCGGCGCCGTCTTGCGTGAAGCGGCCTTGCGCGCACGGTCGAGGCAGGCGTTCACGGTGATCCGGTGGAGCCACGTCGTGACGGCCGACTGCCCGCGAAAAGTGTGGGCGGCCCGGAACGCCGATACGAGGGCGTCCTGTACAGCGTCAGCAGCTTCCTCGCGGTCGCCGAGCGTGCGGAGCGCCACGGCCCAGAGCCGGTCACGGTGTCGTCGCACGAGCTCACCGAAGGCGTCCGGTTCGCCTGCGACATGCTGCGCCAGGAGATCCTGGTCGCTGGTGTCGGCGAATCTGGCGTCGTCCAACGGTGAGCCCCCTCCCCTGATGCCGTCAGCTGGTGATCTTGATGTCCGAGACCTTGCCCCTGTAGCGCCCGTCGTCACCCAGCGGCAGCTTGGTCAGCCAGACCAGAACGTACCGTGCTTGCACCGGCTTGTCGGGCTTGAGGGACACCTTTGTTCCGGATCCCTTCGCGGCCTCGGTGAAGCCACCGGGCAGCTGGGGAACGGACGATCCGTCCGTGGTCCTCAACTCGACCGAGGTGGCGCCACCGAGGAAGGACACGTCGACGGATCCGACCTGCTGGACCTTACCCAGGTCGAGGACGACTCCGACACCCTCCTTCAGTTTCCCGAAGTCGGCGCTGTAGTAGCCGTCCGTGGACCAGTACGACCCGGTGTCCTTGTCGTGGACGTTCTTTATGGTTGCGGGCTTCTCGGAGCCGTCCCCGCCGAGCGGATCGTAGTCCTGGGCGCCGGCGATGGTGACCGGCTTACTGGGCTCGACGGCGTTGTTGTCGTCGCCCTCGTTCTCGGTGGTCTGTGTGTTGGCGGGCTCGTCGGAGTCGTTGCCCCGGTCGAGGACGGTTTCGGCCAGCTGCCAGCTGCCGAGGCCCAGTGCGGCGATGAGCAGCGCGGACACGGCCCATTTGAGCGCCTTGCCGGTACGGCTCTGCAGCGGGGCCGGCGGTGCGGTGATGACGGGCTGCGTGGCCTGGTGGGGACGTGCTGACGGGCGCCCGTAGGTGCCTTGCTGGTAGGTGGTGCGCTGGTACTCGGGCGGCCCGGTGAATACAGGCTCGGGGGGAAGGATGCGCGGCATGGCCGCGACAGCCTTGGCCAGTTCGTCCGGAGTGGTGCACGGCTGTTCCTGCCGTGAGGCCGTGGCGCCGTCGTTGGCGAGCGCGCGCATGGCGAGCTCCGAGAGGCCGCGATGGACGCCGGCCCGTACCTGGTCCGGAGGAATCAGCCCCACGCCCTTGGGGAGCCCGGAGAGGCCGTAGGCATCGCTCTCGTAGGGCCAGCGGCGGGTCAGGGCGGCGTAGAGCAGTGCGCCGATGGCCTCCGTGTCCGTACGCAGCGGCTTGTCGGCGGTGATGCCTCGCAGGGCCGCGTTCACAGCGAGGCCGCGGATCCGGTACTGCCCGGTCGAGCTGCGCAGCACCGCACCCGGGGTGAGCCGCAGATGTGCGAGACCCTCCCGGTGGGCGGCGGCCATGGCCTGGGAGACCTGGCTCACGAGTTGGTACGCGTCGTGGGCTTCCAGAGGTCCTGAGGCGAGCAGTGCCGTGAGTTCGGTGGCGTCGGGGAGCCACTCGTGGACGACGTAGACGAGGTCGTCCTCTTCCACGGCGTCCAGGACCTGCACGAAGCGCGGGTCTCCCAGCAGTGCCGAGGAGCGGGCAGCAGCCAGCACCGAGCGTGCGCGGGGATGGTCTGCGGGGAGCAGATGAACGCCCACCGCGCGGCGAAGCTTCTCGTCGACGGCACGCCAGCTGCTGAATCCGTCCAGACGGGTGACGCACTCTTCGAGCCGATAGCGCTTGGCGAGCTTGTGGCCGCTGTGCAGATCGGGCGTCGCCGGGACGGCATCCGCTCTCTCCTGCCCGCCGTCCGCGCTTTTCGGGCTCGCGCCCGTTGTGTCCTGGGCTTGTTCCGTCCCGTCGGTCGTGGCCTCGTCCGCCTTGGCGGCCAGCGGCTCGTCGCCGCCGTTATCGGCCACGTCGACGGCAGCCGTGCTACGTTCCGCCACCGTCGTTCCTGCCTCCCCATCCGTTGCGCGATGCCAGCCAGCACTGCACAGTCCCGCCAATTGTGCCCACACTCCGGCGCTATGCACGACACGCGGTGTCTAGCGATGGTTGTGCGGATCGGAGCGCTCTTTAGCGCCCGAGCCGTCCCCGGACCATGCCGACCATGCCGTTGAGCTCTTCAATGCGCATCTTCTTCGCAGCGACGAAGAAGACGCCCAGCAGGACGATGCTGCCGCAGACCAGGGCGACCACAGAACCGCCTGCCCCGTCCCCGAGTGCCCCCAGAAGGGCAAAACCCACTCCGCCGCCCACGATGGCCGCAGGGATCGCGGCCAGGCACAGACGTGCGTAGGTGCGCACGATGCGGGCGCCGTCGAGGTCTCCCCCGAGCCTGTTGCGCAGCCGTCGCCAGGCGATACCGACGCCGACGGCGTAGGCCAGGCCGTAGGAGGCGGCCATGCCGACGACTGCCCACTGGGCGGGAAGGACCACGTAGCAGAGGGCGGAAGCCGCGGCATTGACCGCCGCGACGATGACCGTGTTGTAGAAGGGCGTGCGGGTGTCCTCGTACGCGTAGAAGCCGCGCAGTACGACGTACTGCACGGAGTACGGGATGAGGCCGAGGGCGAACGCCATCAGGATGAAGCCCATGGACCGTGCGGCCTCGGTACCGCTGGATGCGTACAGCAGCGTGCACATCGGCAGACCGAGCGCGAGGAACGTGAAGGCGACCGGCACGATCGCCACGGCCGAGTTGCGCAGCCCCTGCGAGATGTCGTCGCGGACGGCCCCGGGGTCGTTGTCATGGGCGGCGCGGGAGATACGCGGCAGCAGAGCGGCCATGACCGAGACGGTGATGATCGCCTGAGGCATGCCCCAGATCAGCTGGGCGTTGGAGTAGGCGAGGAATCCCGTGCCGTCCTTGTCGGCGAGGTTGCCTGCCGCGGTTGCCAGCTGGGTGACGACCAGAACGCCGGCCTGGTTGGCCAGGACGAACAGGACCGTCCACTTGGCGAGCTTGATCGTTTTTCCGAGCCCGTGCCCCTTCCAGTCGAAGCGGGGACGGAAGCGGAAGCCTGCCTCGCGGAGGTACGGAATCATGGCCAGGGCCTGGACGGCGAGGCCGAGCAGCGTTCCGATGCCCAGCAGCCGGACGCCCTCCGGCGGGATCGTCTCGACGCCCATCAGGGATTCGCCGGAGGTGCCGTAGACCCAGATGAACAGGCCGAACGTGAAGATCATGACGATGTTGTTGAGGACCGGGGTCCACATCATCGCGCCGAACTTGCCCCGGGCGTTGAGGATCTGCCCCATGACCACATGGACGCCCATGAAGAAGATGGTCGGCAGGCAGTAGCGGGCGAAGGTGACGGCCACGTTGTTCGCCGCCGGGTCGTTCGCGATGGTGCTCGACATGAGATGGATCAGCTGCGGAGCCGCGAAGACCGCCACCAGGACGATCACGCCCAAGGCCACCATGACGAGGGTCAGCAGACGGTTGGCATAAGCCTCACCGCCGTCCTCGTCGTCCTTCATGGACCGGACGAGCTGGGGCACGAAGACCGAGTTGAGGCCCCCGCCGACGGTGAGGATGTAGATCATCGTCGGCAGGGTGTACGCGATGGTGAAGCTGTCGCCGAGCAGTGCCGCACCGAGCGCGGCAGTGATCACGAGGCTGCGTACGAAGCCGGTGAGCCTGGAAACCAGGGTGCCGGCCGCCATCAGCGCGCTGGACTTCAGTATCCCGGAGGCACGGCCGCCGGATTTCGGCGGGACGGGAGCCGGAGCGGCCTCCGGCTCGGGGGCAGGCCCGGCAGGCCGTCCTGATCCCTCCTGGTCGCGGAAGAGGTGCGCGAAGGCGTCCGGCTCCTCGCGACCGTCGGAAGCCTGTGTCACCAGGTCGTCCACTCCTACGTACTGCGTGGTCGCCGCGTTGTCTCCGTACGGCAGGTGCCGCGAAGGGCCTGCAGGCTCCGGTGGCGGAGTCTGGGCCCAGATGCGGGGGTCGGGGGCGTACTGGGCCGTGGGAGGCTGCTGGTACAGCGCCTGAGGCTCCTGGTACGTGCCAGGGGGCGGCGGAGGGTGGGCAGCGCGGTCGTAGAGGGCTTCGGCCACCGGATCCTGGGCTGCGAGGTCCTGAGCCCGGTAGGGATCGTGGTCGTAGGCATGCTGCAGGTACGGGTCCGGTGTCCCCCCGTCCTGACCTGCGTCCGACGGCACCGGCGGCCCGCCGGATGATCCAGCTCCGCCCGCGCCCTGGGCGCGGTCACCGTCGTACGGCGCGTTCATCGAAACCCCACCTCATCGTCCCCGGCCGACCGGCCCCGACAGACATCGCTCAACGGTCCACTTTCTCACCCGTTCCCGACGGGTCCCCGCTTTCCGGACCGGTGTCCGGGGTCGGGTCACTCGGCTGCTCGGGTTCGCCGCCGTTGTCCCCCGCTGCGCCGTTCGCGACGGTGCGCTTGCGGTGCGTGTACATCCTGATGCCCGCCAGGACGAGCAGGAGCAGTCCGCCGGCGATCACGAGGAGCACGGTCGGTGTGACTTCCGAGACCTTCACAGTGAAGGTCATCTTCTCGCCGTACGGTGTGCCGTCCTCGGTGAAGAGCCGTGCGGTGACCTGCGCCTGGCCGTTGGCGTTGGCCGAGGCGTCGAACTTCACGGACTGGCTGTGCCCGCCCGCGATCTTGATCGGCTGCTCGGCCACTGCTCCGCCGTCATTGAGCTTGAGCCGTGTGGAGTTGCCCGACGTCAGGCGGAGCACGAGGTGATCCACACCCTGCACCAGCTTGTTCTGCACGGTGACAGGGATCGTCGCGCTGCGGCCCGACAGGGTGACGTCGGACTTCGCGATGAGCTGCACCTCGTTGGTGAGGCTCTGCAGATAGGTGCGTACCGCGTCGCGGTACTGCTGTGCTTCCAGAGGCCTGCCGCGCCACGAAGTGGAGACGGAGCGGTTGATCGCGTTACCGAAGGGGGTCACCACGCGGTCGGGCTGCGTGAGGATGACCTGGAAGCTGTTCAGCGAGTCCTGCGTCGTCCTGATGTCCTGGAAGGCCTGGGTGGGCAGCTCCTGGCTGCGGAGCCGCTTCGGGTACTGGGAAGCCCTCGGCACCTTCGTGGTGGCCTGGGCGTCGGGCTTCTCCTCGGCCGCCGCCACCAGGTCGACGGGCTGCGTCCAGTGCTGATCGGCGAGGCCGCGCAGGGCAGCAGCCATGGCTTGTGCCTGCGTCGCCGTGGGTGTCCGCTGCGGTGCGACGACAACGCTGCGCGCCTTGTTCGGGGCCTGCTCGGTCAGCGCGAGCGTGTGGGCCAGGAACTTCTGCACAGCGAGCGTCGAGTCACCGGCCCTGGTCATGTCGCCCTTGAAGGCGGTGGACAGCCGGTAGTCGGCAACGACCGCGGTGGTTCCGCCCCCGATAGGCCGGGCGGCTGTCGGCGTGTACGGCAGACCGCCGGTTTCCTCGAGGCTGTCGCTGCGGGCGATCACCTTGTGTGCGCCGGCCGAGGTGGCGACGTCGACGATCGAGGGATCGAGCGCACCGTCCACCGGCCAGGCGAAGTCGGTGGAGGGCTTCACATGGAGGATGGTTTCGACCGTGGGGCCCGCGACCTCGGTCGCCGTCTGCAGGTGGCTGAGCGTGCCCGAGACGTTCTTGCCGCGGTGGGCGATGGAGGCAAGGTCGGGGTCGGCGAACGGCAGGGCCACCACCTTGCCGTCCTTGACTGCCGCTTCCAGTGCGGTGAGCCACTGTTTGGCGGTGGCCTGGTTCGTCCCCGCGACGGTGGTGTCTCCGACCGTGACGCGGTAGTTCCTTGTCATCGCGTCGACGGAGGCCAGCAGGTCCGGGTCGATCACCCAGGTCACGGGAAGCTGGCTGCCCAGCGACACCAGCTGCTCCAGCCGGCCACCGGGCGCAAGCTCCTGCGCGAGCTTGTCGTTGGCGAAGACAGGGGTCTGCTGTTCGTCCGAGCCCGTCTCGGCGGTCACGTGTGCCGAGGCGATCAACGGCCAGAGGAAGGTCAGCTTGGTCTTGCTGTCGGCGTCCTCAGGCTGCCAGGGCAGGAAGGTCCGCTGAATGCCGAGCACCTGGTCGTAGCCCGCATCGGCGGTCCGGCCCGTGACGGAGACGCCGAGCTGGTAGACGCCCTCTTCGTCCAGGCCCAGCTTGTCGACAGGAACAGCGAGGCTGAAGTCCTGACTGACGCCGGACGGAAGCTTCGGGATCTTCAGCGTGTACGTACCGCCGAGCCTGGCCGGGTCGCTGCCCGGCAGGTATCCCGTGCGCTTGGCGGCGTCATCG
The DNA here is from genome assembly GCF_042796085.1 of Streptomyces sp. NPDC056452. Lineage (NCBI taxonomy): Bacteria > Bacillati > Actinomycetota > Actinomycetes > Kitasatosporales > Streptomycetaceae > Streptomyces > Streptomyces sp. NPDC056452. The sequence goes on along the minus strand of NZ_JBHTRI010000002.1, from coordinate 78,771 downwards.
ATTGCGGACCGCTCGGAGAGCGTCGGCCCCACGCGGAGGTCGACCTCGGCTTCGGTGACCGCCTTCTTGCCCTTGTTGGTCAGGGTGCCGGAAACCGTGAGGGTGTCCCCCTCGACCGGTGCGCCGGGGCTGAGCGTGTCCAGAGACACATCGACGGTGCGTGAACCTGTGGGGGCTTTGGCGGTCCCCTCGGCCTGCGCTGCCGGCGCTGCCGGACCCGTCAGGAGCCCGGCCAGCAAGGGCGCCCCGACGATCAAGGAGGCTGTGCGCCGGAGCCACCGGCGGGCAGGGGAGGGACTCGTCCCCTGGATGTCTGCCGCCTCGGCCACGCGTACCCGTCCCTCTTAGTCGTCAGCTGGTGTCGGTCTTGCCGGTCTCTGCGTCCCCGCATGGTAACGATGTGCCCGATGGCTGAGTGCCGGGGACTGCGCCACATGATCGGGAGAGTCTCGCAGGGCCGCCATAAACGATGACGCCGGGGCCGGTCGGTGCACGTACCCTTTTCTGTTGTGCCGAACGCCAACGAAGACAGCCCCAGTGCACTGAGCCAGGTGCAGCACCGCGCAGTGAGTGAACTGCTGCGGGTGTCCCCGGTCGCCGACGACCTCGCTCGCCGATTCCAGGAGGCCGGATTCGGTCTGGCCCTGGTCGGAGGGTCGGTCCGCGATGCGTTGCTCGGCCGGCTCGGGAACGACCTGGACTTCACGACCGATGCCCGGCCGGAGGACGTACTGAAGATCGTCCGTCCGTGGGCAGACTCCGTGTGGGAGGTCGGAATCGCGTTCGGCACGGTCGGATCGCAGAAGGACGGCTACCAGATCGAGGTCACGACCTATCGGTCGGAGGCGTACGACAGAACTTCCCGTAAGCCCGAGGTCTCCTACGGCGACTCCATCGAGGAAGACCTTGTTCGCCGTGACTTCACGGTCAACGCCATGGCTGTCGCTCTGCCGCAGAAGGAGTTCATCGACCCGCACGGCGGTCTCGATGATCTGGCGGAGCGTGTGCTGCGCACCCCGGGCACTCCTGAGGCTTCCTTCTCCGACGACCCGCTGCGGATGCTGCGTGCCGCTCGCTTTGCCGCGCAGCTGGACTTCGAGGTCGCCCCCGAGGTCGTCACGGCGATGACCGACATGGCCGGACGTATTGAGATCGTCTCGGCCGAGCGGGTCCGTGAGGAACTCAACAAGTTGCTGCTGTCCGGGCACCCCCGCAAGGGGCTGGGGCTACTGGTGGATACGGGTCTGGCGGACCGGGTGCTGCCCGAGCTCCCCGCCCTGCGACTGGAAAGTGATGAGCATCACCGCCACAAGGACGTCTACGAGCACTCCCTGACCGTCCTGGAACAGGCCATCGACCTGGAGGAGGACGGGCCGGACCTCGTGCTCCGGCTCGCGGCCCTGCTCCACGACGTCGGTAAGCCGAGGACGCGGCGCTTCGAGAAGGACGGCCGTGTCTCCTTCCACCATCACGAGGTGGTGGGCGCCAAGATGGCGAAGAAGCGAATGACCGAGCTGAAGTACTCCAACGACATGGTCAAGGACGTGTCGAAGCTTGTGGAGCTGCATCTGCGCTTCCACGGCTACGGCGACGGCGAGTGGACCGATTCCGCCGTGCGCAGGTACGTGCGGGACGCGGGACCGCTGCTGGACCGGCTGCACAAGCTGACCCGCTCGGACTGCACGACGCGCAACAAGCGCAAAGCCAATGCGCTGTCGCGGACCTATGACGGGCTCGAGGCGCGCATTGAGGAGCTGCAGAGCCAGGAGGAGCTGGATGCGATCCGGCCCGACCTGGACGGCAACGAGATCATGCAGATCCTCGGGGTCGCGCCCGGGCCGGTGATCGGTAAGGCCTACGCCTTCCTGCTCGAGCTGCGGCTGGAGAACGGGCCGATGGAACACGATGCTGCGGTCGCGGCCCTCAAGGAGTGGTGGGCCGCTCAGGACTGATGCCGGGCGCGGGGGGTGTTTTAAGTGTAAAAATAACCCCGATTATTGTTGGGGTTGCATAGGTGGGGGGTTTTTTTAGGTTAAAATTTTAAAAAAACCCCACCAAAATAAGTTTGGGGGCAGGGGGGGCCCGGGCTCGAGTT